>CAZHKI010000144.1:0-8637 GCA_964533365.1 uncultured Maribellus sp.
CAGGAACGACGGTTTGTATCCCGCATCAAGGATCCAACCAAACGGTGGAAACTCAGCCCGATGGACATGAAATCAAGAGAAATGTACGTAGAATATTCCAAAGCAAAAGACGAGATGTTTGCTTACACCGATACAAAAATCAGCCCGTGGTACATGGTAAATGCCGATGACAAAAAAAAGGCGAGATTAAACTGCATCCAACACCTGTTATCGATGATTCCTTACAAGGATTTAACGCCCGAACCGTTTGAAATGCCCCCGCGAAAAGACAGCAAGGGATATGTCCGCCCACCACTTAACGAAATGACTTTTGTTCCGGAAGTATATTAATTATCGCGGGTTTTAGTCATGTCAAACAAATGCCGGTCCTGTTCGTTCAAAAAACCGGAGAATAATTTTTGAATCCCGTTTTCTTCGGTAAAACCACGTTGAGTGAATTCATAATAAGCATAAGTCCAGGTAATCGGTTCCGGGCCATCTTCACCTCTTACTTCCACATCTTCTTTCACCGCCATGGTGGCCGACTGCCGGAGTTTTCCTTCTTTTTCGCCTTCAATGGTTTCTTTCATGGGAATTCCTTCCTGTTTCAGGGCTTCGCAGGTGGTTTCCAAATCGGGCCATTCATCAACACCCTGTTCGTTAACTAATGCGGCAAAATGATACACCGAATTACCGTGCAGCAGACCCCAGGCGGCATAAGGCGAAACATCGTTGATTTCCAGAACATATTTTTTGAGAGGAATATTCCATGGTCTTCGGAAATATCCGGCCAGATCGTCAATCAGTAAACGGGCCGCCTCGCGGGTCAAACTCCCTGTTTCCCTGAGCAACTGCAGCAAACTGAGCCCATTATCGGACAGCAGGTAGGGAGTTTCACTCACTGTTTCCCCTATCA
This sequence comes from uncultured Maribellus sp., assembly GCA_964533365.1. Taxonomy (GTDB): domain Bacteria; phylum Bacteroidota; class Bacteroidia; order Bacteroidales; family Prolixibacteraceae; genus Draconibacterium. Next base: position 896 of record CAZHKI010000144.1, read on the forward strand.
TCTGTTGTGCCCAGCCCGGTAGTTGCACAACTTCAAGCTGACTGACAAATATTTTGGGAAACATCTCCCCGGGATATTCATAATGGACTGCATTCAGTTTCCTTTTTGGAAAGACATATTTACCGACGGGCTGATATCCCAGAATTTCAATAAGATGCTGAATAGCCATAATACCGCCCGGTTGTTCACCAGTGTGTATATTAAATGTGCCGAAAGCAATGTGGTCGTGTACCACTTTTCCGCCTTTCTCAATGACCAACCCGGCATATTTTTTTGCATACGAAACCCTTTCGAGGTATTGTTCCCACAACTTGCCGAGCAGTTCCTGTGTGATTTCCTGTGCCGTTACTTTCATGACCGTTTTTTTCTCCTTTAACAGGAAAGCAGGTCAATTGGTTACTATCCGGTGAATGTTTAAAAGTATTGTTTAAATCGAAAAAAACGCTTATAGGATTACTGCTTTTTTATAAAAGAATCCTTCATAAAACGGATGACATCGTTTTTATCGAAAAAGGTGGTGGCGCCGCGCAGGGTCGCATTCAGCGCGCCGGCAGCGTTTCCGAACTGAAGGGCTTCCTGTATCGGTTTCCCGTTCAGGTAAAGGTGCAGAAAACCGGCAGAAAAGGCCATCCCTGAACCAATATTGTCTTTCATCTTAATTTTATACCCCGAATCCATGAATGCACCCAATTTCTTGTCGTAGGCAAAAACGCCGTTTTGCCCGCGTGTTACCAAAACCAGGTCCACTTTGTATTTCTCACACAGCCGGTCGCCAAATTCAACGAGATTGGTAAACTCGATGCCGAGTTTTTCAGAAAGAAAAGCCATCTCCTTTTCCTTAATCCGAACAACGTTTGCACTTTGCAACAGATTTTCGACGACTTTCACATCAAAAAAGTGTTCGAATAGTTTCAGGTCAAAAAATTTGAGTGAGTCGGGCGATTCGTTAATGAGTTCGCGAATGGTGTTTTTGGAAATTCCAAACCGCTGCGGAAGCAGGCCAAAAAACAAACAATTGGCATTACGGGCCAATTTCAGGGCTTCGGCTGAAAATTCAATGTGGTCGAAAGCAACATCGAGGGTGACATTATAAACCGATTCTTTCTTTTCGTCGAAAGTAATGTCAACCGTGCCGGTTGGAAACTCACTGTCAACCTGTACATTTTCATCCGAAATGCCCAGTTCATGCAAACGGCGCAATGCAGCATGACCCAGCGCATCGTCGCCAATTCTCGACAGTAAATATCCTTCTTCGCCAAACGAATTGCAACGGAATACCAAATTCAATGGAGTTCCGCCAAGCACTTTCCCATTTGGCAGCATGTCCCAAACTACTTCTCCAAAAGCTACAATTTTTTTTCCCATCCGGTTGTTTTTCCAGGGTCAAAAATAAAGAATAATAAAAACCGATTCAAATTTAGGGAGTAAACTTTTACACAAACCGCGAAATATACAGAAGACAAGATGATTACGGTTTCATATTTTTCAGGGCCTGAAGTTGCGCGTAACATCTGCTTGAAAACATTTTTGTATTTTGGGCGTTCGTGTAAAAAAGCAGACGATGAATTACCTGGCCCATTTATACTTGTCGGGAGACGATGAAGAAATCCTTGTGGGGAATTTTATCGGCGATGATGTAAAAGGCAATTCGCTGTACAGGTTTCCTGAAAAAATCAGGAAAGGAATCATACTGCACCGGCATATCGATTCGTTTACCGACGGGCATCCCCGGTTCAGGGAGGCAAAAAAACTGGTGACAGCCGAATATGGATTGTATTCGGGAATTGTAACCGATCTTTTTTACGATCACCTGCTGGCCGTTCACTGGAACGTTTATTCTGAATACACTCTGCGGACCTTTACCAAAAGAATCCATGCCGTTTTACTTTCTCATTTTTTTCATCTTCCCGGCAGGGTCAAAAGCTTCCTGCCGTTTCTGATTCAGAACCGGAGGCTGGAGTCGTATGCCAGCGCCAGCGGTATCCGGCAGTCGCTCGAAATCATGAGCCGTCACACGTCACTTCCTGAAAAATCAGAAAAAGCAGTGGAAATTCTGAAACGGAACCTTCCTTTTCTGGAAGAAAATTTTTCAGTCTTTATGAATGATATGATACCTTTTGTTGAATCGGGATTCGGAATCGGGATTAAAAAACCGGTGCCGGGGGTTATTACTGAAAATCAGGCTTGCATCCGGTAATAATTGTCATTTTCCCAGAAGAAATCCGACTCACCAAAAGCCGGTTCCAAATCGTCAATCCAAACGGCGTCAGCATCGAATTTGGCATAAAATGGTTTTCCCACCCAATCGGGATCCCTTCCCTGCAGGAAATTCAGCACAAAAACTTTTTCTCCTTTGATACTGGAAACACCAACAACCTGCACTTTTCCGGGACTGCACGACATGCTGGGGCCCTTAACCGTCCGGCCAAGCCCGCTTACCTGGCTGTATGCATTCCGAAAAATCTGCCAGGCGCGGTTCAGCGAGACGGCAAAATAATCGCGGGCGCCGGTATCGCGCGCTACAAACATATAGTAAGGAATAATTCCCATACGAACCTGTTCTTTCCAGTTTTCAGCCCAAATTCCGGGATGGTCGTTAATATTCCGGAGCAGCGGCGACTGGGAACGGATTTGAACACCAGCCGACAAAAGCCGTTTAACGGCGTTTTTTACAGCTTTTGTTTTTAATGCTCCGGGATGGTTAATATGAGCCATCAGGGCAATATTGATTCCTTTGCTTTTTACTTTTTTAAACAACTGTATCAGTTCGTCAGCATCTTCATCGGTGGTAAACCTGTATGGCCAAAAAGTCAGCGACTTCGTTCCAATCCGGATGTTTCTCAAATGTGGGATATCAGCGTCGAGCAGGGCATTGAGGTAATGACCGAAAAGCCGGGTTTTCATGATGGCCGGGTCGCCTCCGGTAAACAGCACGTCGGTAATATGCGGATTGGCTCTTAAATAACTGACCAAAACATCTGCCTCTTTCATGGCAAATTTAAATTCGTTCATGGCAAATTGCGGCCACCGGAAACAAAAAGTGCAATATGCATGGCAGGTTTGCCCCTGTGTGGGGAAAAACAACATGGTTTCCCTGTATTTATGCTGAATTCCATTCAGTCTTTTGCCATTGAATAATGGCACATTTTTTTCCTGCCCGTCAGGATTGGGATTCAGTTTTAAACGAATTTTGGTAACCTCTTTTTGGATAGTTTGTTTGTCGGCCTTGTTTTCCAACAACCGGGCAACCGTTTCAAAACTCTTTTCATCAAGCATCTTTTTTTGTGGAAAATTCAGGATAAAAAAAGGATCCTTCTCAAAATTTTCCCAATTGATCAATTCATCAACGACATAATTATTGGTTTTAAACGGTAAAACAGTGCCGACAACTTCAATGTTGAACTTCTGCTCTTCGGTAAGATTTTCAATCTGGGGTATTTCTCTGAAGTTGTTCAGCGAGTATGATTTATAAAGCATAATATAAAATTTAAAGAACTCTCTTTTATCAAATTTAAGTGGATTCCTCCCTGTGGAAAGCATCAACGCATCACAAAAATTTTGCTGATTTTTTCTAAAGTCGCCTAAATATACAAAAAAAATAAGAGAGTCGTTCTGAAAAAAATGGACAAAAACCCACCCGCGAAAGAAAAATCAATTGGATAAATGCTCCAGTCTGCTGGCATCCAGGCGTATAAAGACAAACAGCAAAACAGTAAACGACCAGAGCGAAGATCCGCCATAACTGAAGAAAGGCAATGGAATTCCGATAACCGGCATTAATCCGATGGTCATTCCAATGTTGACCATAAAATGGAAGAAAATAATTACCGCCACGGAATAACCGTAAATTCTTGAAAACCGCGAACGTTGCCGCTCGGCTAAAATAACCAGCCGCACCAGCAATAAAAGGAAAAGCCCGACAACAACCAACGATCCGACAAATCCCCACTCTTCGCCAACCGTACAAAAAATAAAATCGGTGCTTTGTTCGGGGACAAAATTAAACTTGGTCTGGGTGCCGTTCAGAAAACCTTTCCCCCAGAAACCTCCCGAACCAATAGCAATTTTACTCTGGTTAACGTTGTATCCCACTCCCAGTGGATCGGAACTAATACCCAGCAATTCGTTAATGCGCGACTGGTGGTAAGGCTCCAAAAAATTGCTGAACACAAAATCGACTGAAATGCTGAAAATTATGGAACCAATAAATACCAGTGAAATAACAATGTAGTTCCGTAATTTCTTCCGGATACTGTAACCCAAAACAATGATTCCACCCACAACCGCAGCCGACAATAACACATCCGCCTCATCCAATTTTGAAGGGATGGCTTCATTCAGTCCCAGCGAAAGTCCCACAATGGCAACAAATATAAGAGATACATTCAGCCACTGTCCAATTCTTTGGCGGAACAAAAAATAGGCAATCAGCACAGCTGCCAGCAACACCATGGTAAAAACAAAATTGGGAAGAACCAACGCCAGAACGAAAAGGAGCAGCGCCAATGTTGCAAAAAACAAAACCACACCTGAAAGGCCTTCGCGATACAACACCAGGATAAACGAAGAAAAAACCAGCGCCGAGCCGGTGTCGTTTTGAAGTAATATAAAAACCACCGGGACAAAAATTATGGCAGCCACGGTGATAATCGAGTGGAAACGTTGCAGCTTAAACCCATACGAACTCATGTATTTAGCCAGGGCCAGACCAGTGGCAAACTTACCGATCTCTGAGGGCTGAAAACCCATTTCACCCACTGTAAACCACGATTTGGATCCATTGATTTCAGACCCGGCAAACAAAACCAAAATCAGCAGAAACACCACCGTTCCATAAATGATATAGGAAAAGAATACGTAAAAGTTGGTTTCAATAAAAAGAATGATCAACCCGATAACCAACGCAGCCATAATCCAGATAAACTGCTTCCCGTAACGTTGCGAAAAGTCGAAAAGGCTGTTGTGTTCTTCACTGTAAACCGATGCATAGATGTTGAGCCACCCCAGAAAAACCAGGGAGAGAAACAAAAAGACTGTCACCCAGTCGATATTGGCCCATAATTTATTCCGTGCCGGCATTTACTATTGGTTGATATGGATTTTTCAATAAATCAGCTTTCATCATCGCCTCTTCGAGCCATTTACGCCCACTATATATGGTGTCGTTCAAATATTTCTCTACAATAAGGCTGGCAATTGGGGCGGCATATCTTGCCCCCGAAACGCCGTTTTCAATGTAAACAGCAATTGCAATTTTAGGATCATCCTTAGGGGCGAAGGCCATAAAAACAGAATGTGCAGCCCCATGAGGATTTTGGGCCGTACCCGTTTTCCCGCACATGGAAATGCCCTCGATACGCGACATTGCAGCTGTTCCTCCCTGAACTACCAACTCCATTCCTTTAACAACTGTTTCGAAATATTCTTTTTCAATCCGGGTGTCAATCTTTGTTTGGAATTTTGCATCCAGCATTTCATTTTCCACCTCTTTCACAATGTGGGGAATATGATAATACCCCCGGTTCCCAATCGCAGCGGTATAATTGGCCAATTGCAGGGGAGTTACACCCAGTTCGCCCTGCCCGATCGACAAAGAGCGAATGGTGAGCGAACTCCATCTTTTAGGGCCATGAATACGGTTATAATATTGCTCGGTCGGTACATTGCCTTTACCCTCGTTTGGAAGATCCACGCCCATTTTCTGCCCCATTCCAAAATTCAGAACATAGTTGCGCCAAACATTAAAACCTTCGGATGTTGTTTTATACTTGTTATAAACCGAACGAAACGTATTCCACATAAAGGGATTACACGATTCCCTTATGGCGTCGATAACACCCAGTGGTGTAATATGATTGTGCGTACAGCGAATGGGTACCGATGCCGGCCCCGAACAGGAAAAGCGGGTATTTAAGTCGATGGATTGTTCCTGCAAGGCAATCAATACAGTTATTGGTTTAAAGGTTGAACCTGGCGGGTACTCGGCCTGCATTGCCCGGTCGAACAAAGGTTTCAGTGTGTCGGACAGTAAAAGGGCATAATTATTCCCGCGGATACGGCCAACCAGTAATCCGGGGTCATAAGCCGGAGCGCTGACCATGGTCAGAATTTCGCCCGTGGCGGGTTCAATGGCAACCACGCTCCCTTTCTTGTTCTGAAGAAGTTCTTCGGCATACTGTTGTAAGTCAATATCAATTGTCGATTTCAGGTTATTCCCAATTTGCGCCGGGACATCTTCTTCTCCGTTCAGGTAACTTCCCTGAATACGATTGTGTACATCAACCATGAATTTCTTTATTCCCTTTGTTCCCCGGAGCTGAGGTTCATAGGATTTTTCAATACCGCTCACACCAATATAATCGCCCATTTTGTAATAGCTGTCAGCCCGAATATCGTCGTTGGTAACTTCGCCAACATAACCCAGAACATGTGCCGCCGACTTAGTGGAATATTCCCGCAGGGTTCGCGACTGAGTGTGAAACCCCTTGAACTTGTATAACTGCTCCTGCAAAATTGCATAACTTTCAGGCGAAATTTGTTTGATCAAAATGGAAGGTTTATAACTTGAATATTCTTTGGCCTTTTTTATCCTTTCTTTTAAATCTTCCTTTGTAATTTCGAGTAACCGGCAAAAATAGGTGGTATCGAATGCTGTTACTTCGCGGGGGGTTATCAGCAAGTCGTAGGCGGGTTTATTATAAACCAGCAATTTCCCGTTCCGGTCGTAAACCAGTCCCCGGGCAGGATACTGGACCACCTCCCGTAAAACGTTGTTGGTGGCAAATTGTTTGTAGGTGGGATCAAGTACCTGCAAACCAAAAAGCCTGACAATAAAAACCAGGCCGGTTAGTGCAAACACGGCAATAATCACATAACTACGTTTCGACAGATTGTTCACCCTTCAATTATTTCCTGAAAATGATATACTGGCTTAAAACTATAACAAAAATTGAAAACACAGAACTGATCACAATTTTTAAAATGGTTTCGAAAAAATGGGAAAACGAAAATACCTCAAGGTAGAAAAGCACGATGTGATGAAAAAAAACCATAATGGTGGTATAGGATAAGAACCACTGGAGTTTATTTTGAGCGAGCCCCGGATAATCGCTCCGATCTTCTTCCCTGCTCGAAATGGAACGGATAACATAAGGCCGTAGATAAGCAATAAAAACGGTGGCTGCCGCATGTATTCCCAAACTGTTTGAAAAAACATCGATGGTGATCCCTAACAGAAATGCCAGTAACAACAGGGCATAACGGGGTAGATTCAGCGGCAGCAGTAAAATAAATAAAATATACATGCAGGGATTTACAAAACCGCTGAACTGAACCTGGTTTAAAATCAGCACCTGAATGACAACCAGGCTGATAAACATTACGGTATATTTAATTGGCCCTCTCATTATCCTGAACTAAGTTTTCAAGTTGCTCAATTTCAGATTTCTTTACATTTTCGATAACTTCAACATACGACAACGTTTTGAAGTTGGATGATAATTTCACCTTTATCTGATAATAATTTTCACCACCGGGCTGCTCAAACGAATCAATAACACCGATCATGACCCCTTCAGGGAAAATGGTGGAAAAACCGCTTGTAACCACAGTGTCGCCGGGTGTAATCGGCACATGAAATGGTATTTCATTTAAGCGGGCATAGCGGTAATCATTTCCGTCCCACGCGAGAGAACCAAAAAAACCGGTGTTTTTCAACCGGGCAGATACGCTCCAACGCTGGT
>CAZHKI010000145.1:0-8625 GCA_964533365.1 uncultured Maribellus sp.
CCGAACTTTCGGACGGAACGCTGGTGATGAACATGCGATCGTATAATAATCAGCATTGCCGGGCGGTAAGTTTTAGCAACGACGGCGGCGTAACCTGGTCAGAAATCGGGCACGATTACCAACTGGTTGAATCGGTTTGCCAGGCCAGCATTATAAATTACGGCTTGTTTCATGAAAAGCAGATGCACCTCTTTCTCAACCCGGCTGTGCCTTCAGGAAGAAACCACCTGACGCTGAAAACCAGTTTCGATGATTGCCGGAGCTGGAGTAACGGAAAATTGGTTTATGCCGGTCCGTCGGCTTATACATGCCTTACGAAACTCACCGACGGACGGATTGGGATGTTCTTTGAAGCCGGAAAGAAAAGCGCTTATGAAAAACTGATTTTTGTGGCCATTGAACCTGCCGAACTGTTTGCCCCGGGAACCATTTTAAACGAATTCTAAAACAGCAAAGGCAAAGAGACAGATAGAAAAACCTTTGTTTTTTTCTTTAAGATATTTTATCGAAAAAGTCAAATTCGGGCGGCGCTTTGACCGGAATTGCCGTGAGTTTTGGTGTCCAGGTTCTTGTAGCCGTTTATCAGCCCGTTCATTTGCTGGTTTATTCGGCCACCGGAGTTGTTTCGTGTTTTGTTGTAGGTTGGGTAGCCAGTATGTTTTTCGGTACGAAAAAAGAGAAGGTTAATTTTTGATTAAAATCTACCGGCGGCGGGCATCCACTTTTTGGTTGAATTCCGCATCGAGCGAAAAATCCATAATGAACTTCACCATTCCGTAGTAATCGTCGATACCCCGTTCCACCTTGTTGGATTTCAGATAGGTATCGTAAACTTTGCTGGTTGCTTTGTCGATGTGTTCATTGCGAAGTTCCTTCCAGTGGTTGTAAATGGTAAGGATATCGGTTTTTGCCCTTTTGTCGAGACGGTTAAGCGCCTCGGGCGTAATGTCACTTTTTGAGCCCTGGTATAAAAATGACTGCAGCGCCTGGATATAAGCGGAGTAGCGTAATTTTTTGGAGGAACTCCGGCTGCAAACCAGCCACGCCATGAAATTGGCTTCGGCTTCGCTGGTAACGCCAAACTGGTGCGCTTTTTCGTGGGCCAGCACAAACGGGTATTCCACCGGAAGAATGTGCCGGTTCATGTGTATTTCGTTAAAAAACGGCCCGAAATAGCCCGATATTCCAGCGCGGGCAAAAAACCGGCTGAAGGTGACCGGTTTGGGGCGCCGCTTTCCGTTGGGGTAGTTGATTTTCAGAATACCGGCCATTTGCCGGAATCCGGCTTCCACCAGGCTGTCGGTTTCGGTATCCGAAAAATCATCATAAGTACAGTAGCTGCTGTTTACCCGTTCAACAAGCAACGAAAGGATTCGCTTAAATTCTTCTGTATCGGGCCTGCTCTCTTTCAGGCCTGTCCTTGTGTTCAGCCCGGGCCGGTAATAATTGAAACCCCAAAGCAGGTAGAACAGAATGTAAAACCCGGCAACAAGGTTGACAAGAATCTTGGCCGTATGCATTCGGTATTTTTTATGGAAGATGATGATAACAACGGATAATATTGCAGACAGAACAAGTGTCAGGTAAAAAAAATCGTCGAGAGAAAATGGGAAAACCGAACTGATGAATGAAATGACAGCGGAAAATACCGGGTAAATTCCCCGGGAATAAAGGGTTTCGGTGAGAAAAGGATTTTGCGAAAAAACAAGCGTCAGCAAAAACAGAAGAACGGCAAGGAGTGGAAGAGTAAACCATCTTCTGAATATGTTTTTTAAAACCGGACGTTTCATCGCTTCAATTTTTGAAAGCAAAGGTAATCATTTGGGTGAACGGAAGTTTTTGGAAACAGTTTTTGACGTTCGGATAAAAAAAAGAAACAAATGTTGATTATTATTGCATTTCATTTAATATAAAACAGAGTTTATGTTAAAATTTTTGGGATTGGGATTTCTGATTTTCACAGGAACAGTATGCGGATTAAATGCACAGGAGTTGGACAACCGGACGGCGATTCATAATAAGGCTTTGACGGTGGATACACACTGCGACACCCCAATGGCGCTGCTTGAGCAAGGTTTCGATGTGGGCAAAAAAAATGCCGCCCCTCAAAGCAGGGTCGATTTTCCGCGGATGAAAGAAGGCGGACTGGATGCCATTTTTTTTGCCGCCTTCACCAGCCAAAAAGCCAGAACTCCTGAAAATACCGAAGCGGCCTACCGGCTGGCCCATCAAATGATTGATTCGACCTATGCTGTTTGTAAAAAATACAGTCACCTGGCCAAAGTGGCCACCACTCCCGGCGATGCAGTCCGGCTGGAAAAAGAAGGGAAACGCGCCATCTTTATTGGCATGGAAAACGGATTTCCGCTGGGGACCGACCTCCGCCGGGTAAAAGAATTTTACGATCGCGGGGTGCGGTACATCACGCTTTGCCATTCGCTGAACAACGATATCTGCGATTCGTCATCCGATATAAAAGGTCCGGAACATCACGGTTTAAGCAAGTTTGGCGAAAATGTGGTAAAAGAAATGAACCGGCTGGGTATGATGGTGGATGTTTCGCACATTTCCGATGAAGCCTTTTTTGATGTAATGAAACTGAGTAAAGCGCCGGTCATCGCATCGCACTCCAGTGTTCGGGCCATTGCAAATCACCCCCGCAACATGACCGACGAAATGATTCGGGCGCTGGCTAAAAACGGCGGCGTAATTCAAATCTGCCTGCTCGACGATTACATTAAAAATCCTGATACCACTTCGGTTCGCTATCAAAAAGAGAAAGAAATCAGGCAGATTTTTAATACCACTTATAATTCAATGAGCGAAGCCGAAAAAGAAGAAATTCGCTGGCAGTGGCGCGAAGTCAGAGAAAAATATCCGAAATTGTTACCAACCGTTGCCGATTGTGTTGACCACATCGATTATGTGAAAAACCTGGTGGGTATCGACTATGTTGGAATTGGAAGCGATTTCGATGGCGGCGGCGGACTGGACGGTTGCGCCGACGTGAGCGAATTTCCAAATATTACCGCCGAAATGCTCCGCCGGGGATATACTGAAGAAGAAATTACAAAAGTTTGGGGAGGTAATTTTTTCAGGGTTTTTAAAGAAGTGGAAAAGCGGAGAATCCCGAAAAGTTAAATAAGTATCGTTATTTTTGTCCATGGCCATCATCAACGGAATAGAAGAAAAAACACTGATCGAACGTTTGTTTAACGGTGACCAAACGGCTTTTGAACTTCTTTTTCGATTTTATTATCCGGGTTTGGTGGTATTTGCTCGGCATATTGTCCCCGACCCAACCGAAGCCGAAGAGATTGTACAGGATTTTTTTGTGCATTTATGGGACAGCCGAAAAAACATACAACAAACATCTTCACTAAAAAGCTATTTTTTTGTTTCGGTAAAAAACCGGGCTTTCAACGTTCTGAAAAAACAACAAATCAGGGAAAAAACGCTGAACGAACTGCAGCAGATGGTTGAAAACGACCAGTTGTATCATCCCGATCTTTTTGTGGTTTCCGAACTTCAGGAACAGATTACCCATGCGCTGAATAAAGTTCCGGAACGGGCGCGCGAGATCTTTTTACTTAGCCGGTTGAAAGGAGTGCCGAACGATGAAATAGCTACTCAGCTTAACATTTCGAAACGAACCGTGGAAACCCAGATTTCTAACGCCTTAAAGATTTTGAGGGAAGAATTAAAGCAATATAAATTTTTGCTGTTGTTATTATTTTGAATTGGGTAGCGCGGTTTGCAACCGCGATTTTAGATGTAAAACGCTGACAGGTCTTTATGACGCTGTCCGATTCCGGCAGTCAGACCTTTCACCATCTATAACCTTACAGCGTCTTTTGGTAAATTTGAAAATTACCAATAAATAAGAGACCTTTTTAATTTGATGCAAAAACTGTTGTTACATCTGTAATTTTCTTCTTTAAATAGTGCCGTAGGCATTAAATATGGGTAGATTATTAAGAATAAGGAAACTCTGTATTGTCCCATCCGGGACAAAATGTTTAATCCAATTCATATTTCCATCCATATTTTATCCCTGACGGGATAAAACAATATTTCAAAAAAGTCACTAACTCCCACGAATATTTCAAAAATTTATTTTTAAATAAAATTCATTTTCAACTACGTGTTTTCTTATTCAGGATTGTATTTATGATGTATGCGACCCAAAAGTCAGTTTCATACCTTTACATAAAAAATATGTACGTGAACAAATCAATAAAAAATAGCGGATTGAAAATCGAAAAATTTCTCGAATTCAGAAACGGGCTTTCGCCTGATGATAAAAAACTGGAAGCCGGTCTGCTCATTGACGAAATAAAAACTGTTGATGTTGACCGCGCCTACCACAAAGTGAGTTACCGAATTAAAACCCAATCGCAATCCACACGAATCATTTCAATCATCACCCGTATTGCAGCGGTTTTTTCATTGCCTCTGCTTGTTTTTACGGTTTGGAGCTTGTTTTTTCAGGAAAACAGCCGTCAATTAGCCGAAAATGAAATTACCTGGCAGGAGATCCAAAGTCCGGCCGGGATGCGCTCGCATGTGGTTCTGCCCGACGGAACCGAGCTCTGGCTGAACGCAGACAGTAAAATCAAATACGGGATTCCTTTTATCCGCTCAAACAGGCAGGTTGAGTTAACGGGTGAAGCTTTTATGAAAGTGGTAAAAAATGAAAAGGCCCCATTTATTGTTCATGCAGGCACAGCATCAGTGAAAGTGTTGGGCACACAGTTTAATGTAAAAGCCTATCCTGATGAAGAGCAGGTTGAAATTGCCTTGTTGGAAGGAAGTGTTGAATTTTTAGGGACTACGGTTGATGGGAAAAAGGCCGAAGCGACTTTAATCCCCAACGATTTTCTGGTACTCGACAAGCAAACCGGAAATATCCGCCTCGAAAACCGAAACCTTGACAAATACATTTCCTGGCATCAAAACGTTTTGATTTTCGACGACTCTCCCATGCCGGAGGTTGCAGTAGCCCTTGAACGATGGTATGGTGTAAAAGTCATTGTTGCCGACCCTGAAATTAATAAATACCGGTTTACCACCACCTTCGAAAACGAATCGCTTTTCCGTGTACTGGAACTACTCGAATTGAGTTCTCCGGCCATAAAAATTAATTACACCTCCGGAAAAATCAATAAACAAACCAATATTGCCTCTCCGTCAACCGTAACGATAACTAAAAAATAAAAGGCTTATGAAATAGATGAATTAAAACAAATTTTCAAAAAAAAGGAAGGAAGTGCTCGTAACACCTCCCTCCTGATTACCCAAAAAATTGGATTTAACATTTTTGTAAACAAAAACATTCAAATTTATGAAAAAATTGAAAAAACGGGCATGTTCGTTTTTTAACGGGCATCGAAAAAAGTTATTAATTATGCGTAATGCGGTAATACTATTATTTGTCAGTGTTTTTCAGGTGTTTGCCACAGGCAGCTATTCGCAAACAACACAATTGAGCCTGAAAATGAAAGACGCTACTGTTAAGGAAGTTCTTTCAGAAATTGAAAAGCAAAGCGAATTTTATTTCCTCTACAACAGCGAGTTAATCGATGTCACCCGGAAAGTGGATATATCGGCAAAAAATGAAAAGGTAGATGATATATTGACCCGGTTGTTCAGCAATCATGATGTAAACGTAGTGGTAAAAGACCGGTACATTGTTTTAACTCCTGTTGGGGAAATTGTAGGCGAACAGCAACAACAACGTACCGTTTCCGGTAAAGTGACCGATATGGGACGGCAGGCCCTTCCCGGTGTTACGGTCGTGGTAAAAGGCACTACCCAGGGAACTGTTACCAATGCCGACGGGAGTTATACGCTCAGCAATGTCCCGGCAAATGCCACGCTGCAATTTTCGTTTGTGGGGATGAAAAGCCAGGAGGTGGTGGTTGGCAACCAGACAAGCATCAATGTAACCCTGGAAGAAGAAACCATTGGGATTGACGAAGTAGTGGCGATTGGATATGGAACGGTAAAGAAAAGTGATTTGACAGGTTCTGTTTTTCAGGTTTCTTCAGAAATGCTTAGAACTCAGTCGGTGACCAAAGATCCCATTCAGATTTTACAAGGGAAAGTACCGGGATTGGATATTACTACAGGAAATAAACCGGGAGACATATCAACTCCGATTATTCGTGGGTATAATTCGATTAATGCCAGCAATGCCCCTCTGGTTGTAGTTGACGGAGCACCTTTTGGTGGTCGCCTGAACGATATTAATCCTTCAGAGATTGAGAATATTGATGTTTTGAAAGATGCCTCATCAACTGCTATATATGGGTCTAGAGGTGCCAATGGGGTGATCATTATCACTACGAAACGGTCAAAGATGGATGGGAAAATCTCTTTTTCCTATGATGGTTATGGCGGAATTTCTAAATCATTTTAGGATTTCAACATGATGGATGGAGAAACCTGGGCAAACTTCCGCAGAACAGCCAACCCAACACAAACCGATGCCGAACTGTTTGACCAGATTCAACTTAATATTCTGGAGCAAAAACAATTCACCGATTGGCAGAAGTTAATGTTTGATGGTACAGGCTATGAAACCGATCATAATTTTTCGCTCAGTACGAGTAAAAATAATATGTCGAACATGATTGTGCTTGGGTATCATAAAAATCAGAGTATCATTGAAAACATGTCGTATGAACGGTTTAGTGCCCGGGTAAATGGCGATATAAAAATATTCGATGGATTATCGGCAGGATATTCAACAATGACTTCTCATTCCAAGCGGGATAACGGATCAAACAGTGTGTTTTCTTTGGGATCTACGCTTAATCCGGTTACGCGTGCTTTCAATGAAAATGGAGAAAAATTATATTATCCCAGTACTTATTGTGAAGCCTATCAGCAAACCAACCCGCTTTTCGATATTGACAGTGAAAACCTTGAAAACCAATCTTTCAGAGATCGGTTATTTTTTAACATGTTTGCAGAATGGGAAATTATTTCTGGATTAGAATTCAGGTCAAGTCTTACCACTGACTGGCAATTTCTGGAAGATGGAAACTACAATAGTCCTACAACGAATGCGAGACTTTTAGGCACTAACTCTTTGTCGTATTTTAAAACCACTGAAAAGTCGGTTACTTTTACTAACATCCTGAATTATAAAAAAATATTAAAGGATCATTCATTTGACATTTCATTGGTTCACGATATGCAACGGTTTCGTTCTGATCAGATTGGTTTGAGTGGTGAAGATGTTGCATATTACGGGAAATGGTATAATGTAAATGAAGCCCCCGATATTTTCAGACGCAGTTCATCATACGGAAATTGGTCATTGCTATCGTATATGGGGCGAATCAATTACAACTTTAAAGGCCGGTACCTGCTTACCCTCACTGGCCGATCTGACGGTTCTTCCCGTTTAGCAGAAGGACATAAATGGGATCTTTTCCCTTCGGCTGCTTTTGCCTGGCGTATCAGTTCCGAATCATTTATGGAATCAATTCAGGCTGTTTCAAACTTAAAACTCAGACTTAGCTGGGGTAATACCGGAAATACAGCTATTAATTCTTATGCCACACAAGGTGCACTTGGGAAATATACATACATCTTTGGCCAATCTGAAGAGGCTGCAATTGGTTATTTGCCAACTGAATTGGCCAACATTGATCTGGGTTGGGAAAGAACAGAAGAAATAAACATTGGACTTGACTTTGGTTTCATGAAAAACAGATTTAACGGAGCACTTGATATTTATCGACGAAATACTCATGATTTGTTAATGAAAAGAAGTTTACCCATTACTTCGGGTTACGATAACACCTGGCAAAATGTGGGTGAAACACGCAACCAGGGTATTGAATTGGCTTTGAACTCTGTAGTTATTGATTCCAAAGATTTTGAATGGGATTTAAATATTTCAGTTGCTTACAATAAAAATGAAATAAGGGAACTCTATAATGGAAAAGTGGACGACCCCGGTAACAAATGGTTTATTGGCCAGCCTTTGTACGTTGATTGGCTCTATGAGTTTGACGGTATCTGGCAACTCGGACAGGAAGCTGAAGCTGCTGTTTATGGCAGAAAGCCAGGCGATGTAAAAGTTCAGGATAAAAACGACAGTAAAAACTATGATCAGAAAGATATGGTTATTCATAACCGGATTCCTAAATGGACAGGAGGTTTAAGCACGTCATTGAAATATAAAAATTTCGACTTTAACGCTTATGCATACACCCGGTTGGACTATGGAGAAGTAATCGGCGTTTTAACCACTGAAGCAGGTTCGTCTCGTCTAAATCATCTGGATGTTGATTTCTGGACCCCGGAAAACCCATCGAATACTTTCCCTAAGCCGGTCAATTCGAATTCACAGCCCTTACTGGTACAGAGTAATTACGCTTTCCGTGACCTCTCATTTATCAGACTGAAAAATGTCAATCTCGGTTACACATTCCCAACAAACTTATTAAGGCATTTTAAAGCAGAAAAACTTAGAGTTTACCTTGCAGTAGATAATCCTTTTGTTTGGACTTTAGATAAATTTGAAGGACTGGATCCTGAAAATGGTAAATCATATGGGGATCATCGCCCGCTTACGACCTTTCTCGTTGGTTTGAACGTAAATTTTTA
>CAZHKI010000146.1:0-795 GCA_964533365.1 uncultured Maribellus sp.
TACCAAGATAACCGCAAATACCTCCGAGTCCAGCCAGGGTCCGGATGGTATTGGCAGCCGAACCCCCGGTAGAAATTTCTGATCCGAGGTTACCGGCGGCATCATAAATTTTTTTCGATAAAGCGGCATCGACCAGGGTCATGCTACCGCGGGGCAATCCAAACTTTTCCAGCAAATTATCGTCATTCAGCCGGAAAATAATATCGGTCAGGGCATTGCCAACACCCAGTACAAAGGGAATTATTTCTTTTTTCATCTTCAATTTCAATTCTTAGAATTTTTTGTAAAAATATTTTTTCTTTTCGGAAAAGCTATTATTTTTGCAACGCTTTTGAAAAGCAGAGTTCGACAAAAAATATTTTCCCTAGTAGCTCAGTTGGTTAGAGCGGCGGACTGTTAATCCGTAGGTCGTAGGTTCAAGTCCTACCTGGGGAGCACCGGTATAAAAGTATTAGCGTTATATGAGTTTTCATGTAACGCTTTTCTTTTTCATGTCAATGCAAATTCAAAATTACGTATTAATTAGATTCGTATATTTGTTATCGAAATGACAAATAAGGAATATATATTATCTGCTTTAAAATCAAAAAAAGCTGACCTTACTGCAAAAGGAATCAACCAGCTTGGTTTGTTTGGTTCGTATGTTCGGGATGAACAAACCGACCAAAGTGATATTGATATTCTTATTGATTTCGATCCGGAAAAAGAAACCTTTGACAATTATATGGCTGTTTATGAATTGTTAGAGAAGCTATTTAAGAATATCAAGGTTGAAGTAGTTACAAAAAACGGTTT
>CAZHKI010000146.1:805-8615 GCA_964533365.1 uncultured Maribellus sp.
TTCTAAATGAGGTTCAATATGTCTAAAGAGCCGTTGGAATATCTCAAACACATTAGAGATGAAGTGTCTTTTATTTTGTCTGTCATTCCTGATGATTTAACAAAAGATGAATTTCTGAAAGATGAAACTTTAAAACGTGCTGTTGTCAGGAGTCTTGAAATTATTGGTGAAGCAACCAAAAAGATTCCGGCAGATTTTAAATATAAATGGAATACCATACAATGGAAAAATATGGCCGGGATGCGTGATAGATTGATTCATGATTACATGGGAATTAACTATTTCATTGTATGGGATGTGGTTAAGAATAAAATACCTGAATTATATCCGCAAATTCTGGAAATTATTGATGAAAATTAAAATTTAGGTTGCAACTTCCGACTGTCAGGGGAGCCACACAGGACAAGAGGTCATTTTCGACCTCTTTTTTTGTGCCCGGATTTTTGAAAACCTTGCTGGCGTTGAGAAGTACCTGTATAGGTTTTGTGAATTCTTTGTAAAGTAAGGATCAATTCAACATTAGGGTGTAAAAGAAAAGTCGTTCTATTTTTCGCTCATGAAAATAGAATGGGCTCAGTTCGAAATTTACGTGGATTACATTATTATTGCATAAATTTTAGCAGCTCTAAACAGAAAAAAACATTTCCCACTCCTTTAAATGTATTTATAATAAAGATTATTTAAGAAATTGGGGGTGAGGTATTTTTTTAGATACTGGTTTTGAATAGATTTGTGTTTATAAAAACAGAATTGTCATTTTACTAATCAAAAAAGAGAAAATATGAAAAAACTAAAAGTTTTCATTTTATTATTTGTATTTGCGTTAATTGGTTTCGTTCCAGTTCAGGCACAACGCGTTGAAAGCGACTCGCCTTTAATTGGCAGGTGGGATCTTACCATAAATATGACTCAGGATCAGATAAAGAATCTCGGACTTTTCAGGCACGGATTAATGTCTTCATATGGTTTCCCGGGATGGCTCGAAGTTAAATTGTCGGGCTTGTCTACCCTTGTTGGATATTATGTAGGATACGAAGGCAGTGCAAGGCCAATTGCCGAAATAGTGCCTGATGGTAATGGAAAATATCATTTCACTATTCCTCCGCAATGGATGGATATTGATGATATCTATTTTGAGTTTACGTTAAAAGATGATAAACTAACGGGGTATCAAATGCTCGATGGCAATAAACTGTCATGGACCGGTGTTCGGGCTCCGTCGCTGGAAAGAAAAGAACCGCCAGTTTGGGGAAATCCTGTAAACCTGATTACTGAAAACATGGACCGATGGATAATTCCGCAAAACTGCAAATTTCAGATGATCGATGGTGTAATGGTGAACACCGAGTCGGGCGGCAATCTTGTTTCCAACCAAAAATTCAACGATTTTAAATTGAGCGTTGAATTCAGGTACCCGGCAGGAAGTAACAGCGGAATTTATCTTCGCGGCCGTTATGAAGTACAGATTGAAGATTCAAAAGGAAGAACTGATTTGGTAAGTTTAGGAGGTATTTACGGTTTTATTGCTCCGGCAGTAAATGCAGCTAAAAAACCAGGAGAATGGCAGACTTATGAAATTACGCTTGTTGGTCGCCATGTTACGGTTGTTCTTAATGGAACAGAGATTATTTCTAACCGTCCTATTCCCGGAATTACAGGTGGTTCGCTCGATAGTAATGAAGGAGAACCTGGCCCGTTTCAGATTCAGGGCGATCACGGACCGGTGGAATTTCGCAAATTTGTTGTTACACCGGCGGTTAACTGAAATGGGCGCATAGTGCATTGAACGTGATGAATTCTTTACGGCACGTCCGAATGCTCAGACAGAGAGCAACGGGTGGTGGTTTTTACACAGGAGCGTCAAATAGAAATCATTTCTGAAACAGAAATGTCAGCTCACACCAACCCGTCACCTGAGGCCTAACCTGCACCGGCCTGTATTTCGGTGAAAGAAAAAAAGTAGTCCTGCACGGAAGGGATAGTTTTGTATTGACACCGGTATAGAAAATTATTCCTGATTCGCTTCCGGGAACCGCAGTGGATTGATCCGCTGACTTACTTTGGAAAGAATACGCTTAAAGATGTGTCTTACTAACTGGTTCTATCCGACCCGAAAGAAGGGTTGAATACATATTGAAAAGTGTTGAGGGATTGCTGTGGACCGGTTTTTGCAAAACAACAGAGGATGTTGAATATCTTGTTTTTAAAGCTAAAACCATTGCAGAAAAAGAGTTCACCATTCTCAACCTGCCTTTTGCCTTGTACACCGCATTGAACAGGAATTAGATAATATTGCATAAGGAAGCACAAACTACCTGAATAAGATGAATAGTTGAACCCGTTCAGAAAATATTAGAAATTAAGCGATATTTAAACAACAGCAATACATTTAATTTTAGAGGATTGATTCGAAAAAGTAAATATATGATGCGAACAACTTGGCATGCTTCGTTGCTGGTTTTGGGAATGCTTTCTTCGATAATAGCAAATGGCGGTAATCCGGTTATTAAAGAGATTGGAATGTCGGATCCGCATGTCCGCGTTTTTAACGACACCCTGTATCTTTTCAGCGGACACGACGACAGTCCCGGTGATACCACCTGGGTGATGCGCGACTGGCGCGTTTTTTCATCAACCGACCTAATCAACTGGAAGCTGGAAACCACCATTTCTCCCGAAAATAATTATATGGGCAAAGGCAGCACTGATTGCTGGGCTGGCGATGCAGCTGCCCGGAACGGGAAATACTATTTCTATTTTTCTGATCGTAAGCGAAGTATCGGGGTGATGGAGGCGAATCTTCCCGGCGGTCCTTATACTGATGTATTGGGCAAACCTTTGGTTGAACCCATGCACGATCCAACCATTTTTATGGATCAGGATAAAAAAAAGACGCCCTACATTATTTACGGCGACAAAGAAGGAGGCGGTTATCACATTGCCGAACTGAACGACGATATGATTTCGCTGGCCGAACCGTCAAAACCCATTACCATTATAGGGAATGAATGGGAAAAAGCACCCGGCTGGATGGATAAAAACTATTTGCTCAGGCACAACGACTTTTACTACCTGAGCTGGGGCCGCGACTACGCCACTTCGACCAATATTTACGGGCCCTACCAATGTGCCGGTGCCGTGGGAAACGGACATCACCTCGATGAATTTGCCCACGGAAGTTTTTTCTGGTGGAAAGGCCAGTTTTACCATATCTGGACTTACTATCTGACGCAGGATTTTAAATACCGCGAATGCATCATTACGTATTGCCACATTGACGATGATGGCCGGATTGTTACCGATACCGGATTTTTGGATAATCATTTCAGCACTGGGGTTGGTCAATATGATGCCTCGTGGCCTGAAATTCAGGCCGAATGGTATTCCGGAAAATCGGAAGAAATTATCAAACGGGGATCCCGCGAAACAGGCTTCCGGCTGGGAAACATCGAAAACGGAAGTTGGGTGAAATTTGCAAACGTGGATTTTAGCAACAAAACGAAGAAGCTGAAATTCATTGCTTCGCTCGATGAAATTTCAAAAAAAGGAACCATTGAAATTCGGAAAGATAGTCTGTCAGGACAGTTGATTGGGAAAGCATTTATAAATGGGAAAAGGAAAAATGCCGGAGAATCCACCGTTTCATGTAAACTTAAAAAAATCAATGGAATGAATGATATTTACCTGATATTCAGAGGAAAGCCATCATTTTCTTTCCGGTTTGATAAATTTAGTTTCAAAGAGAAATTATCAAAAGCAGTTAGTAAGACTCGTTCATAAAGTAATTTAAGTCAGTTATAGCTCCATGAACTATTGGTGTTCAACCATCGAAAAATTATTTTTAATCAATTTGGTTTTTCATTCTTCAATTTAGGATTATCAAGATTAATTGGGTGTTTGTACTTTTAAATGAACGTTTTGTTTTATTTTTATCCAATTAAAACATCAATTCAATAAACATATAAAAACAAGTATTATGAGAACTTCACAAAACAGGAGAGATTTCCTAAAAATTTCGGCTGCAGGTGCCCTTGGGATGATGGTTTTCAGCCCTTTTGGCTGCAAACCTGCAGCAACGGTTGACAGAAAAAGTTTTGGCGTAGGCCTACAGTTGTACACCATTCGCGACGCGATGGCTGCCGACGTGTTAGGCTCACTGCAAAAGTTGTCGGATTTGGGATTCAAAAACCTCGAATTAGCCAACTATTCCGACGGAAAATTTTATGGTTATGCCCCGGTTGAGTTTAAAAAAATCGTAAATGATTTGGGAATGGAAGTGTTAAGCAGCCACACCCAGGTTGAAGCTGCCGGAATAACACTCGACAATGCACAAAAAATGGCCGACGACCATGCTGCACTTGGTGTGAAATACTGTGTTCAGCCATGGGTAAACGAAGAAGATCGCAACATCGAAACGTACAAAAAAATGATAGCCGACTGGAACGAAGTTGGACGCATTATGAAAGGTGTAGGCATTCAGTTTGCATACCACAACCACAATTTTGAATTTGTCAACATCGACGGTATCGTTCCGTATTACGACATTTTTATGCCCGAAATGGATGCTGACCTTATTACCATGGAAATCGACTTCTTCTGGGCGTCAAAAGCAGGGCAGGATCCCATTGAGATGTTTAATAAATATCCGGGCCGCTTCCAGCTTTTCCATTTTAAAGATATGTTTACCAACGAAGCTCCTTTCTTCGATGTGATTAAAGACGATATTGCTCCCGTTGGCGCCGGCGTTATCGATTTCAAACGGATTATGGCAGCCAAAGAAATTGCCGGGATGAAATATTTGTTTGTTGAAGACGACAACCAGGGCAACGGGAAACCGTTTGAGGCACTGGAAACCAGCATCAGCAACCTCACAACTAAAATACTGGTCGAAGGTTAAAAGCTTTTGGTCCAGACCTTCTGTTTAGAATAGAACCAAATTGTTCAAAACAGCTCGTTAAAAAAGGATTAATCCGAAAAAATGGATTAATCCTTTTTCTTTCAGCTAATTTCTGAACTTCGATTTATAAAATATCCACCTGATGCTGGCAAATTGATAAAACTTTTAAGTCAGTTTTTCCTTAAAATGCATTTTTTAACATAAACTGAGCAAGGTTCTTTTAACTACTATGCTGGTTTATTTAACATTAACCCTACGAAAACAGAGAACTATGCCGAAACCCTTTTAAATACTGCCTTTTCTTATGAATTTGGAAATCAGATATATTACTGGATCTCCCCATCAATAAGTCAGTAAATCAAATATTCTTCAACACAATACCTGATTTTTAGTTGATATATATTCTTTTTTCTCGTAAATTTATTAGGTTGAGTAATTTATGGATTGTTGAAGAGTTCCGGAATAAAACCAGTCAATCGTTTTATTGCGACGGGGGTTGAGTCTGAAAGAAGAAAGAAATAAAACCATTACCGAAGTCATATTGATTAATAACTGCATATAAAACAATCATCATGGAGTACAAGATTTTTATCATTCTCTTTTTCATCATTTCAATGATTTTGATTGGAGTTGTTTTTAACAACACATCAGTTAAGCAGTATAAATTCAGAACAATAATGTATGCAATTGTTTTTGGATTGCTGATTGGCCTGGCAGGGATATTGGGGAATAAGAATTTTTTAACAATCAGTCATTCGACACTGTATTACATTTTAACCGGCTGGATGTTATTTCTCGGATTTCTTCATGTTTTTTTCATGAAGATGATTTTACCCTGGACATTAAAAAAATCATTCGGTACTGATCTTTCATTAACCTTTGGACTTGGACTTTTGGGAGCAGGGCTACTGCTGATTGCATTCCATTTATCCCATTACTCATTATTCGTAAAAATTCATCTTACTTCCATTATCGTATTTCTTGTTCCCTTCCTGTTTTACTCTACATACCTTTTATTTCTGAATATTCCGGTGAAAGTACTGCGCAAGTGGCACTACCCGATTGATAAACATGTAGATGACCCAACCGATAGGGAAATGGATTCTCCGCTGGTTGTTGGATTCGAGTTCAAAAAAAGGGCTGAAGATGAAAACATGACAACATTCAGGGCCAAAGCCCCCAAAGAGATGGCTTTTGGAAAACTGTTCTATTATTTCATTAACGATTACAACGACCGTAATCCGGATGAAAAAATTGAGTTCCTGAATGAAAAAAATATTCCCTACAACTGGATCTTTTATCATAAACCCAAATGGTTCAGCGGAATCCGGTATATTGATCCCGAAGAAACCAACGCATTCAATTTTATTAAGGAAAACAGTGTTATAGTCTGCAAACGTGTAATTGAAAAATAATTATGAATAAAACATCATTCAATTTACCGGTGAACTGGATGGACGGGATGAAAGTGAACAAAGAGCACTTTATTGCTACCGACAATCATGTAACAAGGCAGATAAAAAGTATTTATTCTTCGTTTATAAATCCGTTTAATTATGGATTGCTGTTGCTAAATGAAGGGAACCCAAATCCGATAAAGATTAATATTGCTATCGACAATCAGGGATTTATTCATATTAAAGTGATGAATTGCCTGGCCATCACCCAGGACGGCTCCAGGATTGAAATCAATGAACTGAATTATCAGGGAAACGAACTGATGGCAGCCATGCCCCGGGTGAAACTGAATAACGAAGAATCCAGACGTCAGGATTGCTATCTGTGTCTTGCCGTTGATTTGTTTGAAAGAATTCCGTTTGGCTTGCCCAACCCCGGCGAAACACCGCCCCGGCTACCCGCCATTTTACCCGGCTATCATCTGTCAGTTCATCAACCCGATGAAAAAAATTCAATTCAGGCACCGAATTCATTGATTATTGGGAAACTTGTGTGGATTGACAATAAACCCGAAATTGACGAGAATTATATTCCGCCCTGCCAGGCCATCTCCAGTCATCCAAAATTGGTGGAATATCATTCACAGTTAATTAAAATTTTTGGGCAGATTGAAATCGATGTAGTTGACATCCTCAACAGCATTAAAAATAAAAAACAGGGTACAAGCATTGCCGAAACCGTTGCCGAAGTTTCCAATGCCATCCTTTATTTTATCGGTATACACATGATCGAATTCCGGAGAATGGCCAAATACTATTCCCCGGTTTTTATTTTCGAACAGTTGTCGGCCTTCGCACGAACCATTAATAACGCTATCAATATTCAAACACCAGCCGACAGGGAAGAACTTTACAACTATATTCAGGATTGGAGTAATCTCAAGCAAGGCGAATTTGAAAAATTATTGAGCAGCGCCATCGAATACGAATACGACCACAACGATATCAATCATTCCATTTCAAAAATGGCCCCTTTTGTCAATGCCATTTCAAAAGTATTTAATACCCTGAGTAATCTCGATTTCATTGGAAAGAAAAAAGACAGGCAGATTTTTGTAAAAGAACAGAAGGAAAAACCTGGGAACAGTTTTTTAGTAGATTGAAAACCAGAAATATAAACTTGTAAAAATCACAAAATGGATCCATTAAATAAAAAAGAAAGAACGGAAGCTTTTATCAAAATGCTATTATTGTTTTTACTGGCAGTAATTCTTGTTTCTATTCCCATGTACTATGCTTTTCAGATGCCGGCCAACGATCAGCAACTGAACAACGCAGAACATGAACAACTGATTACCCTGCTGGAAGAAAATAAAAAAAATGACCAGGAATTTCTCATGCTGGCCGACTCAGCCCAAGCACTGTATGTGCAGTATTCAAATGAAAACATTGAAGTTAACCGTGGAAGAATCAGTAACCGGTTCTCGGGCGTTTTAAACAAAATGGAAGATATCGC
>CAZHKI010000147.1:0-8563 GCA_964533365.1 uncultured Maribellus sp.
CTATATGAAATGTTTGTGGGCCAAGCCCACAACGGAAAATGAACTGCCGCTGATCAATGCTGCGGCCCGTGCAAAATGCGACTATTTTGTAATCGATGCCGGTTGGTTTACCGAAAAAGGTGAAAGCTGGCATGATGCAGTTGGCCCGTGGCAACCTTCAAAATCCCGATTCGACGGAGGACTTCAACAATTACTGGATACAATTAGAAAGAATGGAATGATCCCGGGACTTTGGCTTGAACCTGAAGTGGTGAGCATCAATACTTCTTTAAAGGATAAACCCGATAGTTGGTTTATGATGCGGAATGGCAAACGGCATATCGACAACAACCGGTTTACGCTCGATTTCAGAAACCCGGAAGTAGTGGAATATATGAGCTCCGTAGTGAACCGGATGGTGAATGAATATGGGGTAGGTTATATTAAAATGGATTACAATAATCCAACCTTGGGCACAGAAACGGGTGCATCCAGTTCCGGGCAGGGACTTTTGGAGCAAAACCGGGCCGTTGTGGAATGGTTGAAAATAATTCGGAACAAATATCCTCAGTTAATCATTGAAAATTGTGCCAGTGGTGGTTGCCGCATGGATTACGCCATGTTATCTCAATGTCAGCTACAATCATTGAGCGATCAGACCGATTTTACAAAATGTCCTGCTATTCTGGTTGGAGCGATGGCTGCGGTTGTTCCTGAACAGTTGGGATCATGGACTTTCCCTCTGCCTTCTGCAAATGCAAGGGAGGCATCTTTCAGCATGGTAAACGCGATGCTTTGCCGGATTTATCAAAGCGGAAAAATTTCAGAATTATCTAATGAAAGTTTTGCCCAGGTAGCACGGGGAATTGAAATCTACAAATCGGTTTTGGCGCCGTTTATTTCCAAATCCGTTCCTTTCTTTCCGTTGGGAATGCCGTCCATGGAAGATAACGTGAGCCCGGTGTCGGTGGGAATCAGAAACGGGAGTAAGGAATTCATTGCTGTATGGCGGATGAAAGGGCCTGAAACAGTGAATATCCCGTCCGGCGCTACCAGAAAAGTAAAACTGATATACCCGGAGAAACTTGGCATTCATGTTTCTGAAGAGAAGGGATCAATCAGGTTTGATTTTCCTGAAGAGTTTATGGCTGCAATTATTGAAGTGGATAAGTAAACATGAAAGATAGTGGGACATTTCAATTTAGATGCTGGTTGTCTGTTGTGAAAAGTGAATATACTAATTGATAAACAAATAGATATGAAGAAAATAATCCTCTTGCTGAGTTTAGTTTCCATAGTTGCTTCAATTGCCACAGCACAATTGAATGCTTATCCGGAATCTTATATTATCGAAACAAAAGATATTGAGTGGGCAAAACAGATTATTACAGCTCCGCTTCAGGGAAAAGTGGTCATGCCCAATCCGCACCCTGATGCGCAATGGTTTCCATCGGCCAGTCTCGGGCTTTTCATGCATTGGGGAATTCACAGTGTTGTTGGTGCGCAACCTTCGTGGGATATGATCTCAAATTACAAATGGGGCGGAAAATATTCGCCGCCCGACAAATATTATAAGCTGGCCAAACGTTTTAATCCCCAACATTACGAACCTGACAAATGGCTGAAAGCAGCAAAGGACGCTGGCTTTAATTATGCCGTACTGACAACCAAACATCATGATGGTTATGCGTTGTGGCCTTCGAAATACGGGATTAGTACCAAGCAATATTTAAATGGACGCGATCTGCTGAGACCCTACGTTGAGGCTTGCCGGGCCAACGGCTTAAAAGTTGGATTTTATTTTTCTCCACAGGATTGGCATTATCCGGGATTTATGCACCCGAAGGAATTCAATGTCAAAACAAGGGACCAGGTGCCTCCCATTGTTGATCAGCTTGCCAATCAACAAGACTTTGAACGTTTTTTTGCTTTCGTAATGAAGCAGTTGGAAGAAATCCTGACCAGCTATGGTAAAATCGATGTGCTGTGGTTCGATGGCATGTATTTTCATGGAATCAGCAATATGCACACGGAGAAGGTATATGCCTGGATTCGTTCGTTGCAGCCCGGTATTGTAATTAATGACCGGTGGGCGGGAGTGGTTAATCCTGATGATCCTGAAGGCAATGGTGCCCGTATTGGCGATTTTGCAACACGTTTTGAATGTGTGAAGCCTACCTATGTGCCTGCCACCTGGTGGGATCATTGTGATATCTGGACAGAAGGGAGCTGGGGATATGCAACGAATGGAAAATTTAAATCTCCTTCGTGGTTCCTCGAACATCTGGTGGCCAGCCGTTCTTTAGGCGGGAATTTCCTGGCTAATGCAAGTCCAGGTCCGCAAGGAGATATGCACCCAAACTATTATAAAAATATGGCAATCATTACGGATTGGATGAAACACAGTGGAAAATCGGTTATTGGAGCAGGGCCTTCACCTGGTATGGAACGGAGTAATGTGATGATCACAACACGTGGAAATGTCTGGTACCTGCATTTATTGCCGGAGTTTAATAAAGAGGTTTCATTGAAAACAGACCAACGTCCACAGTCTGTAAGCTATTTACGAACGGGAGAGCCTGTCCCTTTTAAATTCTGGAATGGATTTATAAAGTTCAAAATTCCGTCTGAATTGAGGACAGATATGGATGATGTGATAACCGTTGTTTTGTAATTTATTACTTGTCATGAAGAAAATGCTATCCTGCAATATAGTACTGCTCCTTTGTGTTGTTCTTTCGTTTGCTCAACCGGAACCGAATCGCAGGGAACAATATTTAAAGGAGCAATTAAAAATTAATGATCCCCGCGACCACCGTGCCGAAACGAGTTTACGGGTTACTTTTCAGGATAGTACCTGGAGTGATTGGCAAAAACGAACAGGTGAACTGCCTCCCGATTTTTCAAAGATACCATCTTGTTACGATTTGCCTGATCCCTTGCTTTTGAATGGGAAGCCGATTGCTACAATTGCTGAATGGGAGCAAAAAAAGGAGTGGATACGGAAAGAATATCAATATTGGATTTCCGGGCAACGACCATCGGCTCCCGTGAAAGTTAAACCAGTAGTCATTGAAGAACGTTACGAGAACGAAGTTCATGTTCAAACTGTTGAAGTTAAATTTGGCCCGGAATATAAGGGGAAAATTACATGCGAGTTGCTGATTCCTCCGGGTGAGGGGCCATTCCCTGTTTATATGACACAGTGGACTCACCGGAATTGGGCGCAACTGGCATTGCGTCGCGGATATATGGCATGTATTTATGCGGCGGCCGATGGACACGATGATACTCAGGATTATCAATCGCTGTATCCTGAATATGACTTTTCCTGCTTGATGCGTCGTGCGTGGGGAGCTTCACGGGTGGTCGATTATTTATATACCCGGACGGATGTTGATAAATCAAAAATTGCAATTACCGGTCATTCCCGGAATGGAAAACAATCCCTTTGGGCTGCCGCTTTCGATGAGCGGATAACCGCTGTTGTAACCAGCAGTTGCGGCACCGGGGGCATCACGCCTTTTCGGTATAGTGACCCTTCGTTTTGTTCACAAACGCTTGATGATATCGCTTCGAAGTCGGCTCATTGGTTTCATCCGCGGTTACGTTTTTTCTTTGGAAGGGAAGACAAGCTCCCGGTTGACCAAAATCTGTTGCTTTCACTGATTGCACCAAGGCCTCTGCTCATGCACTATTCGATTGTTGAAAGGCAACTAAATCCCTGGGGCAATGAGCAGTGTTTTCATTCGGTTCAGAAAGTTTACCAATTTCTGAATGCAGAGGATAATGTCGGCATTTTTCCCCGGATGGGTGAACATGCCGTAGCGGCAAGAGATGTGGAACGGTGTATCGATTTTCTGGATATTCATTTTGGCCGGAGAACTATTCCCTGGCAGAATAAAACTTTCTATAACTACGATTTCAATGAATGGAAGGCAAATCAAGGAGCAACTGTACGTTCCGATGAAGTGCATCCGGTTTATTTATCCGGGGATGATAATCTTCAGGAATTTGAAAAACAGAAGCAGGAAGTTCGGAAAAATATTTCGTGGCTCTTGGGAAAAGAACCTCCTGGCATTTCTCCCAAAGAAGTTGCAGAGTCGCCTGATTCCAGGGTCGATTGGATCGACCTGATCACTCATCGTCCGGTGGTTGAGAATTGTAGATTACTGAAGTTGGGGCCATATACTGCCCCGGGCGATCATTTACAGGCATATTTGTATTGTCCGCTAAAATCGGGAGAAAGTAAAAAAATACCTGTCGTAATTTTCCTGCATCAATATTCCTATGCACATGGATTTGCCCTGGGATACAGTTCCAATAATTCAGGGAATAACAGCGAGCTGTTTCAGTCATTGGTTGATAATGGCTTTGCTGTCATGGCCATCGATATGCTGGGATTTGGAACAAGGATCGAAGAAGGCTCTCTTTTTTATGAACGATTCTCGGAATGGTCGAAAATGGGTAAAATGGTCGCCGATGTCCGGGCTTGTGTTGATGCAGTGGAAACATTTGATTTTCTTGATCCGACGAAAATATTCCTTCTGGGAAATTCAATCGGAGGTACTGTTGCTTTGCTTTCAGCGTCACTTGACCAACGAGTTGCAGGGGTTGCTGTGGTTTCGGGATTTACGCCGTGGCGAAGCAAAGCATATCCTTCAGGAATCAGCATGTTGTGTCATTTACACGGATTGGTTCCAAAACTTGGATTATGGGCCGACGATACGGAATCGGTACCTGTTGATTTCCCGGAAATATTGGCCAGTATTGCACCGCGACCTTTGATGGTCATAGCTCCCGAATTAGACCGTCATACGAATCTTTCGGCGATAAAAGAGACCATTTTGTCGGTTTCAAAAATATATTCCCTTTATGGACAAAAGGAGAACTTGCAATTTGATATGCCATTGGAAATTAATCGGTTGACAAATGAGATGAAAGATGAAATTATTTGGTTTTTTAAGAAACAGTTATGAAAAAATAGTTGTCATTGTCACCTTCTTTTACTTCAAAGGTGCTTTATCTCTAAAATATGATCTGAATAAGTAAACATCAAATATGAATAAAAAAGTAAAAATAATAAGCCCAGTATAAAGTAATAAAACAAGTATAAAAACAAATTTTAGGAAAATGGATTATAAAATTAATAGTCAATCAGTAAGTCGTCGTAGTTTTATTGGTAACGTTAGTATGGGAATTACTGCTCTTACTATCAGCTCAAATTATTCTTTGTTTGGTGAACAAAGAAGTTCAAGGAAAATTCGTATTGGTATAATTGGAGGGAGATTTGGCTCGAAATTTCAATTCCATGAGCATCCTGATTGTATTGTTGAGGCAGTGAGTGATCTTCGTCCCGAACGTCGGGAACATCTGATGAAAGTTTATGGCTGTTCAAAAAGTTATGAATCACTTGAGAAACTTATATTAGATCCCAAAATTGAAGCTGTTTTTATTGCTACACCGGCCCCAGACCATGTCAGACATACCATTGCGGCGTTAAATGCTGGTAAACACGTATTATGTGCTGTACCCGTTGCATTATCAATTGAAGATTGTTACAAAGTAAGGGACGCTGTAAAAGCATCAGGGATGATTTATATGATGGCAGAAACCAGTGTTTATATGCAGAGTACAATATCCGTTAAACAGTTTTACAAAGAAGGATTATTTGGTGATATTTTTAGTTCAGCCGCTGAATATAACCACCCGGGCATTGATGTTTTGTGGTTTGAGAACGGAAAGCCAACATGGCGTCATGGATTACCTCCATTACTATATCCTACACATTGTACTTCTTTCCTAATTTCAGTTACAGGTGAACGATTAACTAGTGTAAGTGCTTTCGGATGGGGAGATAATAGTTCGTTATTGAAAAATAATAGCTACAATAATCCTTTTTGGAATGAAACTGCTTTTTTTAAAACCAACAAAGGATTTCCTTGTAGGGTAGAAGTAAATTGGAAAGGGGCATTCAATGAAATTGAACGCGGGGAATGGAGAGGAAGCAAAATGAGCTTTTTCTCCGGATTAAAACGTGGAGATAAACACACTATTGTAAGGGTCGCTGACAACATTGAAAAAGATACTGCAGGATTTGAATACAAGGATAATACTGTTGAGGTTTATGATCAAACGAAATGGTGGAATACTGAGGTTTTGCCTGTACCATTAAGGCATGATACCGGGCATGATGGGTCTCATGTTTTCATTACCCATGAATTTATTGATGCAATTATCAATAACCGTCAGCCTGTGATTGACATTTACGAATCCCTTGCTTATACAGTACCTGGAATTGTAGCTCACGAGTCAGCTCTCAAAGGTGGAGAAACAATGGATATCCCGGATTTTGATAACTGATTTTAGATTATTCCTTGTTTTTACTTTTAATTAAAAGTCAGGCAAGAAAGTGTAATAATTACATCTGATGTATTGAAAAATTGCAGACTATGAAGAATTTATTTTCATCTGTTTTTATCCTTTTGGCGTTATCTGTAACAAACTATTCATCAGGGAATAGTAAATGGGAACTTTTATTTAACGGGAGAGACCTGTCTGGGTGGAAACAGTTAAACGGGAAAGCAAAGTATGAAGTTAGGAATGGCGAAATTGTTGGAACAACAGTTAGCGGGACCGAAAATTCGTTTCTGACAACTACAAAAGTTTATTCGGATTTTGTGTTGGAACTTGAACTGCTGGTTGATGAAGGCATGAATTCGGGCATCCAATTTCGCAGTAAAAGTACCCCGGAATATAATAATGGCAGGGTTCATGGCTATCAGTGCGAGGTAGATCCTTCGTCCAGGGCATGGAGCGGAGGGATATACGATGAAGCCCGTCGTGGATGGTTGTATCCGGGAACGCTGAATCCGTTAGGTGGTCAGGCTTTTAAACACAATGAGTGGAATAAATACAGGATTGAATGCATCGGCCACAATATCCGGACCTGGCTGAATGGCGTTCCTGCTGCATGGTTGATCGATGATATGACTCCCGAAGGTTTTATTTGTTTGCAGGTCCATTCAGTTAATGATCTGAGCGATGTCGGGAAACAAATTCGCTGGCGTAACATCCGGATTAAAACCGGGAACCTGAAGCCTTCAACGGCTGACGATATTTTTGTGGTAAACTTGTTGCCCAATAATCTTTCTTATGCAGAAAAGAAACAAGGATGGAAACTCTTGTTTGACGGGAAAACGACCAGCGGATGGCGTGGAGCCAACTTAACCCGTTTCCCGGGAAAAGGATGGGAAATAGAAGACGGTGTTTTAAGCGTCCTTGCATCAGATGGTGCAGAATCTCAAAACGGGGGCGATATCATCACAAAAAAACAATACGGGGCTTTTGAATTACAGTGGAGTTTTATGCTCACAGAAGGCGCAAACAGCGGGGTCAAATATTTTGTCGATCTTGGATATGATTCAAAAGCTTCAGCCATTGGCCTCGAATTCCAGTTGCAGGACGATGCCCGTTCCGATGATCCCAAGGAAAGCCATGTTCTTGCATCATTGTATGATTTAATCCCTGCCCAATTGCAGCGAGTCAAATCTGCACGGCAATTGCGCCCTGTCGGAAAGTGGAATACAGCCCGGATTATCGTCCGTCCGGATAATCATGTAGAACACTGGCTGAACGGCATTAAAGTATTGGAGTATACCCGTGGAAGCGAGGAATTTAAAGCATTGGTTGCTAAAAGTAAATATGTGATATGGCCGGGCTTTGGACAGGCAAAAAAAGGATATATCCTCTTACAGGATCATGGGAGCAAAGTGTCATTTCGGGATATTAAAATCAAAAATTTAGAATAATGGATGGCATACGATACAATCATATTCTGGTAAAATTCTGGTTAGCATCACTCTATCTTCTGTTGTTTTCTCTTTGTGCATTTGCTCAAGAAATTAGTTTTCATGTCTCACCTTCAGGACAGGATACGAATCCGGGTACGATAGGCCAGCCTTTTTCTACATTGAATAAAGCCCAAAAAGCAGTTGAAACAGGAAAAGCCGGTAATTATACAATCTGGATGCGTGGAGGTACCTATTGTTTTGATCGAAGTGTTTTGTTCTGCAATTTGGGTCAGAAGAAAGTGGAAATCAAAAACTATGGCGATGAGAAGGTTGTTTTTTCTGGTGGGGCGAACTTACAAGTTTCTGGTTTTAGCCTGGTAAAAGATAAAGAAACACTAGACCGGTTGAGGCCGGAAGCACGGGGAAAAGTCGTCGAGTTTGATTTGAACGCAAACGAAATACCCTATGACAGCAGCCTTATTCAGTCCGGGTTTGGTCATAAAATCCAACCTTCGGCTTGTATGCTTTATTTCAACAAGGAGTTGCTGCAAGTAGCGCGCTGGCCAAATAAAGGTAAATTGTCTGTCGGAAAGGTACTTGATCCCGGTTCAAAGCCCCGATGGGATAATCCGCCATACCGGGGTGCAGTTTTTAAGTACGATTATGACCGCGCTGAAAACTGGACAAAAGCCAATGATATTTGGATTTACGGAGTCTTTTCCAACGGTTTTTCGGATGATAACCTGAAAGTGGAAGCGTTTGATAAGCAGAATAAAATATTAAGAACCGTT
>CAZHKI010000148.1:0-8546 GCA_964533365.1 uncultured Maribellus sp.
GCATGGTTTGAATTCAGACGTACAGGTTATCCCGAATTTAAGCTGAATCCAAATTCGAACATGAACCCCACCGATAATACGAAGTTTCCTACCCGTTGGCAATATCCTCAGGATGAGATTAACTTTAACAACGACAACCTGAAAGAGGCTGTTAAGCGCCAGTATAACGGCAGTGACGATTTCAACGGCATCATGTGGATACTGAATGATTAAAGGGATTAAAACGAAAATGAGCGCTGTCTCATAAACTGAATAAAATCGAGCAGGAAGATAGGGGTTATTTCCCTATCTGTCCTCTCACACCACCGTGCGACCGTTCGGGTACACGGTGGTTTCTTAGGTTATAACTCTTGTCTTTTTGCAATAGTCAGAGAAAAAAATACCCTGCTTTACGGGCAGGTGCTGCCTCCTTTGTTTAGGGTTTCTCTTTTAAAGGAGCCCAGTATAGGACAGATTAAACAATTACTCCGTTTAAATGGCAGTATCTTTGGCCGCTGCCATTTTTTTGTTTGGGTACAAGGCGGGGCTCGTCAGGTTTGAGATAAACCACCCACTGCAAACCTGCGTTAAAAAAAGGCCCCAATCGCCCTTTTGTACCCACTTTTTTGAACCCCCAAAATACCGTTCATCAGCTAAAACCTACCGTTCATCATGAAATTCCTACCGTACGATCATTAGCCAAAATAATTTCATTATTTTATTTTAGTTGCGTTATTGAATATTTTTCAGAATAAAAACCAAAAAAACACGACGATGGGAAACACCGCTACAACTGTTTTAAAAAGCCGGTACCCTGCAGGAATACATCCGGCGATTACGCAAAATGGGTTTGAGTATAGGATCAGTGAAGGATCAGTGAAGGATCAGTGAAGGATCAATGAAGGATGAGTAGACGAAAATAAAGCTCCGGACCAGGAATACATAAAAAAACAAATTTTAACTAACCGTCCCTTTCGGGACACAAACAGCTAAATTATGGCAGAGTCAAAAAAGAACATCGCCACAGAAGGCCTCAGCGGCCGGGTAGGCAATTTTATCTTTCGCCGTCGAAAATCCGACGACAAAATTTTTGTGGCAAGGAGGCCGGTCGCCTCCGAAGATGAGCCTACAGAGGCTCAGGTAAATATCCGGCGCAAATTCCAGCGCGGGATCATCTACGGTAAGTCGGCTATGGCCAATCCTGTTACAAAAGCGCTCTACGCAGCTAAGGCCACCGGTGGGCGTTCAGCCTTCAACGTGGCCGTTGCCGATTACTTTAATGCGCCGCAAATCGAACAGGTCAACATGGACGGGTACACCGGCGAGGCTGGCAGTTTCATTACCGTCACGGTAACCGACGATTTTGTCGTTTCTTCAGTTCATGTAAAAGTAGAAAACATGGATGGCACGTTGGTTGAAGAAGGTGAAGCCGTACAGGGGATTACCGGTATCGATTGGGTTTACACGGCTACGGTGGAAAACGAAAACCTGTCCGGTGACAAGATTACCGTAACAGCGTATGATATGCCCGGGAATACCGACAATTTGGAAAACGAAATACCGGCGCGTTAACCGTGGTCCCGGAGTTTTAACCTTATCGACCTGACAGCGTTTCCAAAACCTGTCAGGTCTTTTATTTTTGAAAAGTACAACCTGAGTATAGGATCATCGAACCATGATCGAACCATGATCGAACCATGATCGAACCGTCATCGAACCATGATCGAACACTTGCGCGACATCGGAGCTCGTCCCCCCTGCCCAAATGAATCCGTTCAGTCGAGAGAAAGCCCTGAACAAGCTTCGGAGTAACATTGCGGCTCGTCCCCCTCTTGATTGCGATTTATGACGAAGAAATACAAAAACATCAATATCAAAGGGGGAACAAAAGGGGGATTGTGGCAACCTGAAAAAAAGGACATTACAATATTCTACATTCTTATTTTCCGGAATATGAACTCAACCCAGTAATGAAATACGATAAAAGTATCTGCCGTTTTACTCCAGAGTAAACCAGTCTTTTATTTTTTTACTGTCGTTTTTTTCATTTTTATGCCAGAAAACATTGGTGCGGTTATCGTAAATATAATCCTGATGGTATGTTTTACTGTTTTTTACAATGTCATGCAGAGCTGTAATCATGGTTTCCACTTCGGCGTTGGTCATGGTGGGATGCAGCGACCACCGCACCCAGCCCGGTTTCCCGGAAAGGTCGCCGTGGTTAATCTTTTCGGTAATCTCTTCCGATTTTTTATAGGAAACCTCCAGAAGATAATGCCCGTATGTTCCGGCGCAGGCGCATCCTCCGCGGGTCTGGACGCCGTATTTGTCGTTCAGTATCCTCACAATCAGGTTGTAATGTATCCCTTCGATGTAAAATGAAATAATTCCCAAACGGTTGCGGACATTATTGGCAAGAATCTTCAATCCCGGAATTTCATCCAGCCCTTTAAAAGCCAGTTCGAGTAATTCTTCCTCTCTTTTTCTGATGTTTTCGATACCCATCCGGTCTTTCAATTCGAAACAAAGCGCTGCTTTAATCGATTGCAGAAAACCCGGGGTCCCGCCATCTTCGCGGGCTTCAATATCTTCAACATACTTGTATTTTCCCCAGGGGTTGGTCCAGTCAACGGTTCCACCGCCCGGCTGGTCGGGTACTTCGTTTTTGTACATCGAGGCATCAAATATCAAAACGCCCGAAGCGCCGGGACCGCCCAGAAATTTGTGGGGCGAAAACATCACGGCATCTAATTTTTCCATCGGGTTTTCGGGGTGCATATCCATTTCGTCGTAGGGCGCCGAAGCCGCAAAGTCGATAAAACAAACACCGCCGTGCTCGTGCATAATCCGCGCCATTTGTCTGTAAGGCGTTCTTACGCCGGTCACGTTCGAACAGGCCGAAAAAGAACCGATTTTGAAAGCCCGTTCACGGTATTGATCCAGCGCTTTTCTCAAATTCTCCGGTTCAACTAACAATCCTTCTCCGGGTTCGATAATTACCACGTCGGCGTTGGTTTCGTACCACGAGGTTTGATTGGAATGGTGTTCCATGTGGGTAATAAAAACCACCGGACGTTCCCGCTCTGCAAGGCAGTTTTTGTGCGAAATGCGGCCGCAGTATTTTAGTCCTAAAATCCGCTGAAATTTATTGATAACCGCTGTCATCCCGAATCCCGACGTAATAATAATATCGTTGGGCCCTGCATTGACCTGCTTTTTTATGAGTTCGTGCGATTTGTGGTAAGCGTGGGTCATCCGTATCCCGGTCTCGCTGGTTTCGGTATGGGTGTTGCCCACAAATGGCCCGATGGTTTCCGAGATTTTTTCTTCGATGGGGCGGTACAATCGTCCGCTGGCAATCCAGTCGCCATAAATGATTTTCCGGATTCCGTACGGCGATTCAAATTCCTGGTCAATTCCAACAATGTTTTTTCTGAATTTTTCGAAGTACCTTTCCAATTCACCCATAAACTGATAGATTTTACCGGCACAAATTAAACGACTTTACCGGAATAAAACAGAGGGAAAAATCATAAAAATATCAAACACACATGTGTCCTGTTGACACCCTTTAAAGTTATACTTCTGTCAAATAGTCGCAAAGTAGGAATGGCATACCATTTGATTTTCGTCCTGCGGATACAAAAAATGTTCAATTAAAACCATAAAAATATGCAAACAGGAAAAATAGGCGTTACCAGTGAAAATCTTTTCCCTATCATTAAAAAATTTTTATACTCCGATCATGACATCTTTCTCAGGGAAATTGTTTCGAATGCCGTTGACGCTACTCAGAAACTGAAAACGCTGGCGTTTAAAGGCGAGTTTCCGGGCGATGTTTCCGGCGCAAAAGTGAAGGTAAAACTGGATAAAAAGGCAAAAACCATTACGGTTTCGGATAACGGGATTGGGATGACTGCCGACGAAATTGAAAAGTACATTAACCAGATTGCGTTTTCGGGAGCCAACGAATTCCTCGAAAAATACAAGGACGATGCCAACGCCATCATCGGCCATTTCGGGCTTGGTTTTTACAGTTCGTTTATGGTTTCCGACAAGGTGGAAATCATTACAAAATCGTATCAGGAAGGGGCAAAAGCCGTAAAATGGAGTTGCGACGGGAGCCCGGAATTTTCGCTCGATGAAGTGGAAAAGGAAGA
Organism: uncultured Maribellus sp.; assembly: GCA_964533365.1. Classification (GTDB taxonomy): domain Bacteria; phylum Bacteroidota; class Bacteroidia; order Bacteroidales; family Prolixibacteraceae; genus Draconibacterium. The sequence goes on from CAZHKI010000148.1 coordinate 4,140, forward strand.
AGTGGGAACCGACATTGTGATGTACATCAACAAAGACTCAAAGGAATTTCTCGATGAAACCAAAATTTCGGGAATCCTCGAAAAATATTGTAAGTTTTTACCAATACCGGTAGTTTTCGGAAAGAAAAAGGAATGGAAGGATGGAAAACAGGTTGACACGGACGAAGATAACCAGATTAACGAAACCGAACCGGCCTGGACCAAAAAACCGGCCGACCTGAAAGAAGAAGATTACAAAACATTCTACCGCCGATTGTATCCGATGGCCGACGAGCCGCTGTTTAACATTCACCTGAACGTGGACTACCCGTTCAACCTCACCGGGATTTTGTACTTCCCGAAAATCAAAAACAATTTCGAAGTACAAAAAAACAAAATCCAGTTGTACAGCAACCAGGTGTTTGTAACCGACTCGGTGGAAGGGATTGTTCCTGAATTTTTGACATTGCTGCACGGCGTGCTCGACTCGCCCGACATCCCCCTGAACGTTTCACGCTCGTACCTGCAAAGCGACTCGAATGTGAAAAAAATCAGCAGCCACATCAACAAAAAAGTGGCCGACCGTTTGAGCCAGATTTTCAAAGATACCCGCGAGGATTTAGAGAAAAAATGGGACGACCTGAAAATTTTTATCGAGTATGGGATGCTCACCGAAGAGAAATTTTACGACCGTGCCATGAACTTTTTTATGTTCAAAAATGCCGAAGGGAAATATTTTACTTTCGAGGAATATGAAAAACTGATCAAGGACAACCAGACCGACAAAAACAAAAACCTGGTTTACCTCTACACCAGCCACCCCGTGGAACAATATACGTTTGTGGAAGCCGCCAAAAACAAAGGTTACGATGTGCTGGTGCTCGACGACGTATTGACCCCGCACCTGATTGGCAAGTTCGAACAGAAATTTTCCGACAAACGGTTTGTGCGTGTCGATTCGGATGTGGTTGACAACCTGATTCATAAAGAAGATTCGGTAAAAACCGAGCTTTCCTGGGAACAAAAACAGGATCTTTCACCGGTTTTTCAGGCCGTTTGCCCCGAAACGAAAGACTATTCGTTTATTGTCGATTTTCAGGAATTGGGCGAAAATGGTTTGCCAATGGTCATTACCCGTAACGAATTTATGCGCAGGATGAAAGACATGAGCCAGACCGGTGGCGGAATGAACTTTTACGGCGACATGCCCGAAACATTAAACCTGGTGGTCAACCTTTCGCACCCGCTGGTGAAAAATGTGCTGGATGCCAAAACTGAAGCATTGGGCAGCAAACTGGAAAAGCTGGACGCCGATTTGAAATCGAAAAATGACGAAATCGCCGAATTGGAAAAAGCCAAACAAGATAAAAAAGAGGAAGAAATTCCTCACGCTGATAAAGAAAGACTGGACGATTTGAATCAGATTGTTTCGGAACTGGAAGAAGAAAAACGCAGTCAACTCACGGATTTTGGCAAGGAAAACAAACTCGCCAAACAACTTGTTGACCTGGCCTTGCTGGCCAACGGTATGTTAAAGGGCGCCGACCTCGACCAATTTGTAAAACGAAGTGTGGAACTGATTAAATAAAAATCTGCACCAATTAACGAGATTTAGCCACAGATTCACAGATTTTATTTTGTAGTCAATAATTTTAAAGATTGATTAATTCTGTGAATCTGTGGCATTTTCATTCACAATAACGAGATTTAGCCACATATTTACATGTTTTATTTTGTAGTCAATAATTTTTAAAGATTGATTAATTCTGTGAATCTGTGGCATTTTCATTCACAAAATCCTGTAAATAAGAAAATTTTGGGGTCAGTTTCCCATTAAATGTTATTGACGCCCGTTTGATAATTCCGTCCACATCATCGCCCAGAAGGCTGGGAAAAACCTTGTTGATAAGGTTCCGTCCAAAATCGGACGAGGCGTCTTTGGGCAGTTCGTTGGGCAGGTTGTCCACCGCCTGAACGGTTATGTTTCTTTCTGACGAAAATGCAGGTTCCAAATCGCCGGTTGCCGGATTATAATCGTAGTAGGGCAGGGCAATGGTTGACGCTTTTTTGGTGGAGGGAATGGATCCTTCGATATCGCAGGTAATATCCGAAATAACCCGGATACGGAAATTTTCATTTTTCATGTCTTCGGTGGTAAACAGTACCGGCGCTTTGGGATCCCAGTAGGCAGCAGCTATTAAAATATCGTTAACTTCGGCAAAAGGCCAAAATGTGTTTTCATACATATCAGGATGGTTGAAAAAGTGTTTCAGTTCAAACGCCTCTCCATCGGTCCGGCGGGCATAATTTAAAGGCAAAAGCTGTACAAAAACCGGGGCATGCAGTTCCACTTCCTTTAAATATGCTTCCGGCGAAACGCGCATGATTTTCATGTGGTTCAGAATTTCGAGAACTCCACCGGCCACCCGTCCGTCGCCGGTTACGGCAATTTTTACAGGCGGAAGCTGAACCGTATCCAAAACCGAAAGCATTTCCTGTAAATCGTTACAACAGTGGGCTGGTTTGATATCGAAAAGTTTATTCCGAAGTCCAAATGCCCGCAATCCGCTGTAAGCACCCACCAGTCCGGCAAACCTTCCAAACCCAATGATGCGGGAACCTTCCCTGTCGGTCAATACTTCATAATCAATCAAATGAATATTTTTCGCAATTGCCGCCTGAAGCAGTTTGCGGTTGTACTTTTGCTTTTTGATGGTGTGCGAGAAAAAGAGATAGGTTTTCCCCGGTATAAAATCTTCTGTTCTCACTTCTTTAACACCCAGCAGAATATCGCAGTCGCTTAAATCTTCCTTTACCTGAATTCCAAAGGCTGTGTATTCACTGTCGGTAAAACAACGTACCGGGCTGGGTTGTACCACAACCGAAACCCCGCTGAATTTCTCCTGCAATTCAACACATTGTTCCGGGGTTAACGGCACGCGGTTGTCGGCCGGGGTTTTTTCTTCGCGAAGTATTCCTATTCTCATCCTTTTTCAATTAAAAATTCCGGTTCGGTATAAATATAACATTTTACGCTTCAAAACCGAACGTTTGAACGGTACGAAATGGGTTTCGCGGCAAAACTGTTTTTTAGAAATTTGCCTTCGCTGGTTCTGCATTTAAATAGTTTCATTCTTTTATAAAATATCGTAATATTTGTAAGTCATAATAAATGGGTACGATGAACCGTGTAGTGAATGTATGTTTCTTTTTTGCCGTACTTGTCATTGGGTTCGGATGTTCACAACGAAAAAAAGCTCAGGTTGCAGGGGCCGATTATTCCGGCTCGGAAAGTTGTATTGAATGTCATCAGAAATTTTATGATCTCTGGCAACCTTCGTACCATGCCCAGGCAATGATGCCGGTCGATGCCGGGTTTGTGGCCAAACACCAACTCCCCGACAGCCCGCCCATTGTGGTTGAAGGCCATCTGTTTCAGGTGGAATTCAGCGACTCGTCTATGGCAATGATTGAAAAAAATGGGGTTGAAATCATTCAGACTTACAAAGTTTTATGGGCCATGGGCGGACACAATGTTTATACCTTTCTTACACCTTTTGAAAAAGGAAAACTTCAAACCATTCCACTGGCTTATGACGCCAACCGGAAAACCTGGTTTAATTATCCCGAATCGGGCGTGCGTCATTTTGGCGACGGATTCCCCGAGGATGAGGCGCTGCCCTGGAAAGATGCCCTGTACGCCTTTAACACCGGTTGTTACAGTTGTCATATCAGCCAGTTGAGCACTCATTTCGATTTGGCAACCGAAACGTATCACACTACCTGGCGTGAACCGGGCATCAACTGCGAAACCTGCCACGGCCCTGCCGAAGAACATATCCGCATTTTTAAAAACCTGAAAGAAGGAGAAGAACCTGAAAAAATAGGACTGATTGTTACCAGCACGTTCACCCCGCAACAGCACAACGACGGCTGTGCAACCTGCCATGCCAAAATGAGCCCGGTTACTCCCAGCTATATTCCCGGCGATAAATTTTTTGATAATTACAATCTTACTACGCTCGAAGACCACGACTTCTATCCAGACGGCCGTTCTTTGGGCGAAAATTATACCATGACCGACTGGATGATGAACCCCTGCGCTGAAAAGAGCGATTTGCACTGCGTAACCTGCCATACATCCAGCGGACGCGACAGAAATAAAGAGAATCCCAACAATTCGTGCCTGCCATGCCATACCGATAAGGCCGGAGATATGGAAGCACATACTGGTCACAAGCCGGAAGCCGGACTTACCTGCTTGAGTTGCCACATGCCCAAAAGAGAGTACGTGGGGCGTTTCCTGCGCAGCGATCATTCGTTTCGCCCGCCTATGCCAGGGGCTACCATCCGGTTTGGTTCACCAAATGCCTGTAACCAGTGCCACTCCGACAAATCGCCCGAATGGGCCAATAAAATTGTAAAAGC
>CAZHKI010000149.1:0-8522 GCA_964533365.1 uncultured Maribellus sp.
GAAACCCATATTCAGGCAGGTCAGTCAAATCGCTCTGATCGATACTTTCCAGTACAATCCGCGTATTGGGTTTAATCCTTCCGTTTTTAACGGTTTTAAATTTTGAGTCGCTGAAATGTGAAAATTGGTAAAGCACGGTAAAATTGCTGTCGTTCACCAGGTAGAGCGCGGTTTCGCCGGCCAGCGGGTTTTTAGGGTCGTCGGGTACAAAACAGAAATAGAAATCGGGCGAATTTTTTCCCGGGATAATTTTCCCTGGCTCCTCCTTTCTGTCCGGTTTTGGCGCCACCTCCGTCTTCTCCTGCTGAACTGCAGGCTTCGCTGCAGCCTTGTTCAATTCAGGCGCATCCACCTGGACCAGTTGTAAAATGGGGTACGGAATTTCAAATCCATCCTGATTTTCAACACTTACCATGGTTTTACTGATGAAACGCCTCACAATTCCTCCGCCCACATCATTCAAAAATTTTACCCTGTCACCAATTTTTATCATTTTCTGAAATTTTTCCTCAAAAGTACATTATTTTTTATGATTCAATTTTTGCTTTAATTTTGCCGTCACATACAAAAAATAATTTCGGTTGAAGACATCGCATCAAAACATAAAAATTACCGATTTCACCTACGAACTGCCCGATGACCGGATTGCCCGGTATCCGCTTTCCGAACGCGACCAATCGAAACTGCTGGTTTGGGAAAACGGCAACATCAACGAATCCAGATTTTTGAATATTCCGGATTTTCTGCCCGAAAATGCGATGCTGGTCTTCAATAATACCCGGGTCATCCATGCCCGCCTTTTTTTCAGAAAGGAAACCGGGGCACTCATCGAAATTTTTTGTCTGGAGCCACAGGACCCGGCTGATTACCAGGTGGCTTTTCATGAAAAAGAAAAAGTAACCTGGAAATGTTTGATCGGGAATGCAAAAAAATGGAAAGACGGAACACTTCTGAAAACAATTGAAATTCAGGGAAAAACCACCGAAATCAGGGCGCAAAAAAAGGCGCAGGAAGGAAATGCATTTTTAGTTGAACTGAGTTGGGCCGGAGGTTTTTCATTTGCTGAAGTTATTGAACACGCGGGAGTTCTGCCCATTCCACCCTACCTGAACCGCGAAACCGAAGAGTCGGACGAAGAAACCTATCAAACCGTTTATGCCAAAATCGACGGTTCGGTGGCCGCGCCAACAGCAGGGCTTCATTTTACCGGCGACGTGCTGAACAAACTTGTCCAGAAAAATATATCAACACACGAAATAACCTTGCACGTGGGCGCCGGAACTTTTCGCCCGGTGCAGTCGGAAACACTGGAAGGACATGCCATGCACCGCGAAAAAGTCATCATCACCAAAAAGGTGCTGGAAGAGTTCCTGACCGGAACCCGGAAAATCATTGCGGTAGGAACAACTTCGGTGCGTTCGCTCGAAAGCCTTTACTGGCTGGGATTACAACTCGAAAACGGGAAACAGTTTTCATCGCTGCCCGAAATTTCGCAATGGGAGCCCTATGAAAACCAGCCGAAAATCACCATTCGAAAAGCGCTGGAAAACCTGTTGAATTACCTGGAAAAAACAGGCTGCGACAGCTTGCAGTTTTCTACCCAAATCATCATTGTCCCGGGTTATTCATTTAAACTGATCGACGGAATGATTACCAATTTTCACCAGCCGCAAAGCACACTCTTGCTGTTAATCAGCGCTTTTCTTGGCAAGGAGTGGAAAAAAGTTTACGATTTCGCACTTTCCAACCAGTTTCGTTTTTTAAGTTATGGCGACAGCAATCTGTACCTGAAAGACGAAAACAATCCACAGAAAATATAAATACCGAAAAGGCGGGAAACCCGCCTTTAAATAAAATATTTCTGAATTTTAATGACTGACTTTTTTGTTTTTCACAATGAAATACAAAATAACAAAGGCAACAATTAAGATGATAGGAAGTACCGACATGTTGCGCAATGTAATTTGCGGCCCGGCTGTTTCAATGGATTTTCCCATGATAGGCAACACCATGGAAGTGGCCACAAAACCGGCGCCTCCCAAAATCGACATTCCAAGCGCACCGCTTCGCGGGATATATTCCGAGGCAACACCAATCATGGTTGGCCAGAAATAGCAGACGCCAACAGCAAAAACAGCAGCCGAAGCGAGTGTCATGGCCGGCCCTGACGAAATGCTCAGCAGGAAAAGTCCTCCGGTTGCAATAACCGACGAACCCAGCAGTACGCCAATCGGGTTCAGACGGTGAATCAGCCCGCCTGCAAAGAAACGGCCAACCGCCATAATTCCGGTTACCACCACCAGGATAATCATCGGGCTAATCCCGTTGGTTTCCAGCAGTGCATTGATCCATTGAGTTGTGCCCAGTTCGGTGGAAGCAGTTAACAACATGCAGAAAAATACCAGAGGAAACAGCAGGCTGATTTTATTGATCAGGCGGCCTTCCATAACAATAAACAAAGCAACAACACCCACAATAATTAGCGGATAAGCATAACTGGAAGTTAAAAAATCGGAAATGGAGGCTACATTGGCCACCAAAATCATAAAAATAACGGCCAGTGTAATAGTAAAAGGCGCGCCAACATTTCGCATCATTTCCTTATAGGAAACGCCCGTAGAAACCCGTTCTGTTTCCGGAATATTCTGTCCGAAAAATAAAAATCCATATATAGCCAGCGGGATAAACAACAAACTCACCAGCACCTGCCAGGGAAGATTAATTTGATCCATAATCAGCCAGGCCAAAATCCCGCCGATCACAATTCCGCCCGGAAACCAGACATGAAAACGGTTCAGCATTTTGGTCTTTTTATCGGGGAAAAGGGTGGTCACCAGTGGGTTGCAGGCTGCCTCCACACTTCCGTTACCCAGGCCGATAAAAACATTGGCAACAAAAAGCGTGGTGTAATCTTTTGCCAAAAGTAACAGGATGATGCCAATGAAATGCATTCCAAATGCCATCCATACAATGGTTTTTGTTTTGACGATGTCGATAAAGTAACCACCGGCAAACATGGCTACCGCGAATCCCCAGAAAGCAGGGCCAAATGCGCGGCCAACTTCTTCTTTCGACAAACCGTAGGTGTCGGTAAAAACACCTTCAATTTTTGCCCTGATTGCAAAAGTAATGGCCGTTACCAACAACGCCAGGCAACTGGCAATAAAAAGCCTTTTTTGATTTACATTTTTCATTTCAAGTTCAATTTTACTGGTTTATAATGGTTTAATCATTTTCAAAATTTACTGAGTCGCTGCCAGATAATGAATCGCCTGCTGTAACAGTTTGCGGTATTCGGCTGTTTCAAAAGTCCGTTGGTCGTGCCCCGGCTGCAGATAAATAATACGTGAGGAATTACACCGGTTTTCCCAGCCAATGGTTTCGGTGCTTTTGGGGTGGTTGGTTGATAAAAGCGGGATAACCTTCTCTCCCACCTGGTAATTCCCGTAAACTTCGTCGAACAACCTGAAACTGCCCATCCCCCGGGTTACCGGATGATTGGGGGAAGATTGGATGTAAACCCAGACATCGTGTTCGTAGTTTGATTGTTCGGCAGCCGGAACGCCCGAATCTTTTTCAATGTACCGCCCACCCACAATTTTTTCAAAACCAGGCCAGTTTTGATACGAAACCAGCGAATGATGCAAAAACAAAAATGGTTTTCCCTCGCGGGTCAGTTTCATGTAAGCAGCTTTTTCAGGTTCTGAAATGGGTTTCCACATATCGTAAAAAACCAAAACATCGAAATCACTTGCACGGCCGGCAGCGATGGCAGCATTGGCTTGTGGTTGCTGAAAATGTTCATATTCAATTGTTTCAATCGCGTCGAACATTTCAAAAAACTGAACGGTATCAAACGAATGTCCGCCGGTGATTAACATTACTTTGATGGGTTGTGCCTGTAAAACAGTTGAAACAAATAATAAGAAAATGAATAGTCGGTAACTTTTCATGGTTCATTGGTTACAAGGTCAGTTCATTTTTAATCAGAAACGGAGCTAAATATAATCATTTCACAAAAAAATCGGCTGAAATTTTCACCGATTTTAACAGTAAAAAAATCGCCTGTACTACTCACGTGCATTAAATCAATTCAAAAAATTCCAACTGAAAAGCAACCCTCAACAAAATCGGTTATCTTTATGATATGTTTCGGAAATTGAAGATGAGAGAATCCAGAAAACGCATATTGTTCATCATTTCTGTTGTGTTGATACTGATGGCAGCTGCATCGGTTATCACATTTTTCAGCATTGAAAAGCACATCAGGCATAAACTTCCGGAATGGATCGCTAAAAAATCGGACCATTTATACCAGCTCACATTCAGCGACTTTTCGCTGAACCTTTTCCCTGTTTCAGTTTCCATGAACGATGTTTCGCTTTTACCCGACCAACGGATTTCAAGAGAACCCGGCGAAAAATCGGCAGCTACGCTTTACTCATTCCAGTGCAGGAACATTTCCGTCAGCAACATTGATTTTATTTCACTATGGAGAAAACAAAAACTTTATTGTGAAATCCTTACCGTTGACCAACCGGTTTTGGAAATATCGGGAGAAAATTGGTTCCAAAACGATTCCATCCAATCATTCGAAAAAATCCTTCTCGAATTGCGCCCGCTGATAAAAAGCGACCTCCGGGAAATTAGTGTCGGCAATATTCGGTTCATGAATGCCAACTACCGTTTTTTCAATACGTTGGGCGACACATCACAGGTCTCGAATGCCCGGCAGATTTCACTCGAAATCATCAATTTCAAAACCGACTCGGCATTGATTTTCGGAAAAAAACGATTGTTCGACAGCGACGATATTTTAATCCGGATGAATGATTTTCAGAATGTTATGGGCGACAGTTTGCATGTACTGAACATTGAGAAGCTGGAATACTCGCTGAAAAGTTCCGATATCCATGCAACCGGGTTCCGGTTATCGCCTGCTTTTAAAAATCAGGATAGAAGTTTGTACGAAGTTTATGTGCCCCGGCTGTCGATTAAAAGCAAAAGTGTGACCCGCTTTGCATTGAACGATTCCATTAAGGTACAGTACCTCGATTTTGAAAGCCCGAAAATAAAATTCTTCCAGAAAAAAGAACCAAGGCAACTGAACATTGACGACATCAACAATTTCAACCTGTACGCACTGATTGAAAAGCAGTTTTCGAAAATTGAAGTTGACACATTTCATTTATCCGACGCCAACCTTGAAATTTACCGGCAGCCCGACAGTGTGAATTACCAGCAAAAATTTGAATCGATCGACATCATCCTGCACGGTTTTGCACTCGATTCCACTTCTTCGAAAAATCCGGAGAAACTGTTTCATGCCGACAACCTGAAAATGACGGTTTCGGATTATCACCTGCGGCTCGAAGACAACGAACACGATTTCAAGGCCGACTCAATTTTTGTTTCCACATTCACCAACTCGTTCGGAATCAAAAAAATTACCATCAATCCGGTAAACCACAACCTTCAAAATCAGCCACGGCTGATGGCCAATATTGCCTGCGACGCCGTTGATATTTCGGATGTGAACCTGAAAATGCTTTACCGGACCCGAAAACTACCAACACGGCTGATTAAAATATCAAAACCCAACGTGAAGCTGCAATACCTGACCGAAATTGAAAAATCGAAAAAACAAAATGAAACCGGGCTGCTTTTCAACCTGGTAACAGCTTACCTTAAAGGCGTTTATTCCGAAACAGTGACTGTTGACGAAGGCCTTTTAAACATACAAAACCTTTACAAAAACAATGTTACAGGGTATTTTGAAACCCGTTTCGGGTTTAACCTTTCGGGATTCTCGCTCGATTCGGCCAGCATTCAAAATACCGATAAGTTTTTTTATGCCACTGATTTTGATTTGGAGTTTGCCGGTTATCAGATGAAACTGGTTGACGACCTCCACAAAATCAATGTTGACCGGATTTCGATTGTAAACACTGAAAAAAAGGTTGAAATTGAAAACCTGCGGCTGCAACCGGTTGTCGAAAATGTTTCCGACAGCATCATGCGTCAGTTCAACCGATCGGAGCTGTACAACATTTCGGTCCCCCGTGTTACATTATTAGGAGTGAATCTACGCAATGCCTTCTTTTACAACAAACTGAATATTGCCAGTTTTAAAATTTCGGATCCAAAAATTTATTTTGAAAATTACGGCGCACTCCGAACAAAAAAAGGGCAACCCGAGTTTGCCGAATTTTACCAGTTACTGTTCAACTACATCGATGATTTTAATATCGGGAAAATTGAAATTCCCAATGGCGGGCTGACCTGGGTAAACCACACCCGCAAGGGGAAAACCATTTCGTTCGACAATGAATTTTCGGCCACACTCGAAAATTTCAGGCTGAACGAAAAAGAGCTCGAAAAAAAACGGCTTCTTTTTTCCGATAACTTCGACATTTCGGTCAAAGATCAAATGTTCCAGCTTTCCGACAGCGTTCATTACCTTCGTGCCGGCGAAATCCGGCTTTCCACAGCCCGCTCGGAAGTCAATATTAAAGATGCGCTGCTTTATCCGCTCATCACTGCAAAAAAATACCCGGAACTGCCCACCACATTCCAGGTTTCCATTCCGCAGTTGCACTTTAGCCATATCAATTTTCAAAAAGCTTTTTACTCGAAAGAACTCATCCTGGACGAATTGGAACTGAACAAACCAAAATTTCAGGTGTACAGCAAATCCGGGGCTGCCAAATCACTCGACCTGAAGAAATTCAAATTCCTGCTCCCTTCGTTTGTTTCTGTTTTGAAGGTCAACGAATTCAGGATTAATCAGGGCGAAGTGCAGACCTACGAAACCATTGAGCTTGCACAACACCTTAAAAGTAATTTTAAAATTGATTTGACTATTCCATCCGTTTCGGCTGTCAACAATCTGGCGCACCAGGCAGAAGTAGAAACCGGAAATATCGTGGCAACCCTCACCGGATTCAAAACCTCTCTCGGAGATTCACACAAAATGCAAATTGGTCGGATTGATTTTAACCGGACAAAAAAATCGGTTGCGTTTACCCAACTTTCAGTCAATCCAACTTCCCGCTCAAACACCGAAAACCAGTTTACCATTTCTGCCCCAGAAATAATTTTCAGCCAGTTCGACATTAACAAAGCACTGAAAGAAAATCACTTCTGGATTGGAGAAATCGAATCGGCGAAGCCTGATATTTTCATTGAAATTAATCGGGTTACGAAAGGCAACAAACTGGGAATTGCCAAAAACCTCGATCTGTTTCCTTATATAGAATCCTTTGCCGATGAAATTAGAATTAACCGGTTGCGATTAAAACAGGTGAATTTAAACCTAAAATGGCAGGAGAAAAAAATTACCGACAAAAAAATCGATTTGGATTTTCGTGAGATTTATGTTGCTGAAAATCAAAGTTCGGGGACACTGCTCAATTCGAAAGAATTTGAAATATCGACCACGGACCTGAAGGTAAAAAGTAAAGACAACAGATACGAATTCTCGGCCGGTTCGCTGATTTACAATTCGGCGAAACACAATATTTTGCTAAAAAACGCCAACGTTACACCGTTACTGGAAACGACTGAATTTCCGCGCCTTACCGGATTCCAGACCGATGTTACCAGGGCATCAGCAGAATTGATTGAACTTTCGGGAATCGATGAAAACCTTTGGCTGGAAGAAAATATCATTAGCGGCCGCCGTTTAAAAATTGGCAAAACCAATGCTTCAATCTTCCGCGACAAACGGTTCCCGTTTAACCACAACCAGCGCCCGCCCTGGCCACAGGATTTGCTGAAAAACATCAACCAGCCGTTCGTGTTCGACTCGCTGGTACTGGTGCCTTCCGACATTTTGTACAGCGAACTGCTGGATGCTTCTGACGAACCGGGCACCATTTCATTCAACAGGCTGGCGCTGAAAACCGGAAGAATTTCGAACATCCCCGAAATTATCCGGTCACAGAAATTCCTGGAAATCAATGCGGGAGCTCATATCAACCAGATTGCCCCGGTTACGGCCCGGCTCACTTTCGATCTCGCGTCTGAAAACTATGCCCATACATTGAGCGGGAGCATGGAGCCGGTCGCGTTTTCAAACTTCAACAGCATGGTTGAAAAATCGGCGCCGGTAACCCTGGAATCAGGCCAAATCAACCGGTTCGATTTCGATTTTGAACTCAACGACAAATTTGCAACCGGCGATTTATACTTTGGCTACGACGATTTTAAAGTTTCCATCCTGCAATTGAGCGACGACGGTTCAAAAAAATCGAAGCTGGCTTCGTTCTGGGCCAATAAAATGGTGTTGAATTCGAAAAATCCAAAGGGAAACCAGTTTCCTCCCGAAAAAGTAATTTATCACCGTGATGTTGAACGATCAGCTATTAATTACTGGTGGAAATCAATCTTTACCGGAATAAAACAAACCCTGGGGCTGAAAACAGAAGAGAAGGCTCCCCAATAACATACCAGAAATAAAAAATATCCGTTCATTTGTAAACCGGTATAAAAACCGGATTGAACCTGTTTCAGAATTTTAT
>CAZHKI010000150.1:0-3052 GCA_964533365.1 uncultured Maribellus sp.
ACCATTCAATGTCGTTTAGTTAACGCTGTCAAGTCTGTAGACGTTGACAGGTCCTCTACAGCAGACTTGTCAGCGTGCGTAGCTCCTGAAAACCTCAAACAAGTATGAACTACATATTTCACTAAACTAAAAACATTTAAATACCATTTATGAAAGTACAAAGGAATTACCGGAAAACACTGATTCATTTTTCGGCTACTTCAATAATATCCTGCCCGAAATTTTTCAATGAAACCACCAACTCTCCGTTTTGGAGTTGTTCTCCAGTAAATTTTCCAAAGTTTTTTCCTGAAAATAACCCATTCACCTGATATTTTTTGTGCGCTTTCACCCAGGGGATGTTGATTTTCCGGGTGTCTTCTCCCCCACTGCCGCGCAGAACAACCACTGCCCCACATCCGTTTCCATTAAGTTTTCCCCACCAGTGCCAGTCCTCGTCGGTTGGAGCAGGCACGCCGCTAAACTGGAAACAGGAATAAATTCCATATTCTTTCTGCAGCCTGTCGAGCATTTCAAAACGGCTCCGGTAACGTTCTGTGTTTTCTTCGGTCAGCGAAGTTAAATCGCCGGAGAAAGAGAGCGGGGCTCCCATCAGCCAACTGCAAATCTGGCGATCCTGAATTTCGGTGGTAAGGCTTCCGTTAAAATTGGTGGTAACCGCACCGAAAATTTCAATCCGTTCGAGGGGCAGTCCCCGGTGGGTGTACATCAAATCGCGGGCACGGAAGGCGCCCTGCAACAATTTCTGCTGAAGGCTGTCCACTTTGTAATTCCATTCCGGTCCGACCAGTTCTTTTCGGTTCCCGGCGCCCCAGTATTCGTTGGGTGCGGCATGATATGAATCCACGTGTTTCAGCACGGCCAAATCAGCTTCGGGGCCGGGCGTTTCCCAGTAAATTTCGTGCGACAACTGGAGCCAAACGCCGGGGGCCTGCCGGCGGATTTCATCCTGAGTTGCCAGCAATCCGCGCAGCCCGCGCAGGTATGACTCTTTCATTGTCCGGCTTTCGTGGCCGCGGGCCATATCGCCGTAACAGATATTGCTCAGGTCCTGTTTAAAATAACCAGCCTGAAAATTTTGATGGAGGGAAACCAAATCATCCACATATTTTTTTCGCGACTTATCATAGCAAAAACTCAGTCCCAAACCTCCGGAACGCCGGATAAGCGGGAGACTGAACAAAACCGTATCGGCCTTTTTGTCCGCTTCCTTTTCATCCATAAAAACCGAATACCACAACCCGGTTTTCATATTTTTCGATTGAATATAACTGCTCAAATCTTTCAAATCGGGAAAATTGTTTTTATTCGGCTGAGTAGTGGAAACCGCCCATCCACCACTTGCTCCGGTGTCGGACCAGCCGGCATCCAACTGGAAAGTCCGAAAACCGATCTGCGAAGCAATGTCGGCTGCAACACGCATATTTTCATCGTTGATGTTGGCGTTATAGTTGGTCCATGTACAAAATACCGGGGCTACTTCCTTCCCGTTTTCCTTTTTCAGCAGAATTTTCTCTGTCAAAAAAGTTTGAAATGAAGTCTCCACACAACGATCCCGCGCGGTGGAAACAGATGAAACCGTTGAAGTGCTTTCGCCGGAAAAAGCAAACAGAAACACCGGTTCCGACTCGAAAAATTCACCGGGACCGAGTACCCATTCAAAATAATCCGGATGATAGCCAGCAGCTCCTTTTTCGGAAATAACGCGCAGTTTCGAGGGAATTTCGCTGCCCCGAATCATCCCGCGCGACGCGGCAGAATCGCTGAATGCAACGATGGACGGATTGATTCCCCGGCTGTCAGGGGTTAATAAGGTTGCCGAAGAATAACGTGCTCCGGTTTCCACATCATCCAATACAAGATGGTCGAGTTTTATCCAGTTTAAACCGAAATTTTTAAACCGCACCCACTTTCGGATGGCCGGAAACCCATCGTAAATTTCATAAATAATTTCAGCCGACAAGCCCTCCCACGGAGAACCATCGGGAGCAGCAAGAAAAAGGCTCAGGTTGTTCGTTCCTTTTTCGGGTGAAGTAACTGAATAGCCCACCATTTGTAAAACATCGTTCAGGTGACGCCCTGAAACAGCCACAGAATCAATCCATTCAACAAGTTCTTCCTGCTGTTTTCCTGATTTTTCAACGGCCAGTGCATCGGTTTGGTTTTTAACGGCATCCTGCTGATCGATACCGGGTTCCGGGGAATAATGCATTCCCTGAGGTTCAGTATTTGGTGAAGCTTTCCAAAATACCACCGAAAATTCATTCGCATTTTCCCCGGCAATCGTTACGCCGTCAACCAAAACCGAATCGGTGGCCACACAGCGATCCGAAAGTTCAATGTGCTGTTCAAGAATTCCCGCTTTTATTATGGACTGGTTTCCCTCCACCCGTATCACCCATTCCTGCGAAGATCTTTTTGATTCACAACCTGAAAAGAAAAACAGGGTAGTAACCATCAAAAAGAATATAACCTGTTGTTGAAAAAATAACCGGTAACTGACCAGAAACTGAAATTTTGAATCGCTCATACTTTTAAAAATATCTTTTCCCGGTACATCACCAAAAGAATAAAAAAGATGATGGACACGCTTCCCAATTTGATGAGAACCGGATAATAACTGCCGAAATATTGTTCTGTTCCATGGAAAACCGACCGGACAACCCCGCTGAAATCGATAATTTCGTATAACATGTACGCTGCGATGGAATTCATCCCGTAAATTTTCAGCCAGTTCAGGTATTTCCCGTAATTTTTATAATCGATTAAATAATAAAACAGGGCCATCAGCAAGAAACAAATTCCGCTGCTGTGCAAAGTCATCGAACTGGTCCAGATTTTTTTGATAACGGGCATATGCAGTCCCCACAACTGCCCGGCAATAATCATCAACGCCCCGCCAACAGCCAGCCACTGTACTTTTTTGATTTTTGTGAGGGTGCCTTTCATGATTTGCCCGGCAAAAACGCCGGTCATCACTGTCACACCAAAATTCAAACTACTTACCAGCCAGGTGTAGCGGTATTTCCCGAAATCAAGCCCGGTTTCGGTA
>CAZHKI010000150.1:3062-8467 GCA_964533365.1 uncultured Maribellus sp.
GGACAATTGGATGCTTGCTCATTATGTAGGCAATCGGTAATTTCCAAAATCAAGCCCGGTTTCGGTAACTGTTACCCCGTCGCGAAAACGCCCCAGCACAACCCGGTCAACGTATTCGGCAAGGTTAAAATCGGCCGTGAAATTACCGCCGCCAAAACCATCAACGCGAACAAATGTCAGCAGCGCCCAATAAATCATCAACAAACCTGAAGTAACTATAATCTGTCCTTTTCGCTGAAAATGAATAAACAAGATGGCAGAAATCAGGTAACCCATGGCAATGGATTGCAACGTGTTCGAATAGATGTATATCTTTTGCGGATTGAGCCCCAGCAGATTGCCCTGGCACATCATCCCGAATATCCAAAGCAGCAGCACCCGTTTTAATATTCTTTTGTATAACGACAGTTTGCTCCCGTTTTTCAAATATTTGGCAAAGGCAAACGGCATGGAAGCCCCGGCCATAAACATAAACAGCGGCATGATAATATCCCAGAAAGCAAAACCTTCCCATGCCACATGTTCGAACGGTTTCATCATTACATCCATCCACGGAGTGTTCACAGCACGCCCCAAAGAGCGAAACACAGGCTGAAAAAATACCAGGCAAAACAGGTCGAAACCCCGCAATACATCGAGCGATCCCAGGCGTTCTGATTTTTGATTTTCCATACGTTTATTCTCTCCTTATTTTTTAATTATTTGAATACCGGCATACTACAGGGTGCATGGTGTACAGCGAAGGTTTTTCGCCATCGAAAACCAGGATTGGGCTCGAAAAATTGTCTTTCATAATCGGGTTTCCGGGATATTTTTTCCAGTGAATTAAATCGGTTGATATGGCCACATTGGAAGTCCATTCTGCCTTCCATTTTATATCCGAATTAGCGTGGTAATACATAAAGTAGCGGCCGTTGTATTTCACAATCTGGTTGGCAGCCACAGCGTGGAGGTCGTACCCATCAGGGCCAAGCGGCAAAACCGGCTCATCCTGTACGTTTGTCCATGTTAGTTTATCGTCGGATTTTGCCAGCCAGATAGCCGAATCGTTCCGCTCGTAAAACAAATGCCACTGCCCGTCTTCAATCCAAACGGCCGGAGTCCCGTAGGGAGCGGGAACGGTATCGCCCCAGGTAGTGAGGATGGTTAAATCGCCCTGCTCTTCCCAACCAATGCCGTCGGCTGACGTAAGCAGATGGGGCACATCGTTGTCGCCTTCGGCATACATAAAATAGGTGCCTTCATTTTTAAACACGAAAACATCTTCGGTCCATTTTTCGCTAAAAACAGGATTTCCAGGAAAACGTTCCCAGTGAATGCCGTCGGTGGACGTGGCATACCCCAGAAACTTTTCGCGGGCCATGTCGGGATTGTAGCCGGTGTACCACATTTTATACAAACCCTCGTCAAATAAAATAAACCCGCGCTCACGAATTTGTTTGTCCCAGGTTTCGGTGCCAGTACCAGTAAACAGAGGATTTTCCGGGATTGCTGCAAAACGGGTTAATTCAGCAGGAAACTCATCACTTTTCACGGAATTGGTTTTATTGCTGCATGCTGTTAACACAGCAACAACCGCCAGCAAAATGAACACTTGAACTGTTTTTTTCATGTTAACTTTCATCTGTACAAAATTTAAAAGTTACTGATTGGCTGTTGGTTATGCTTTTCCTCATTATTGAACTTCCTTACCCGATGGAACTCACATCGGGTATGTTCATGGTTGTTTGTCTCGCCTCGATGTGATGTTCGTTTCATACATTTATTTTTTCATTTTTACTTTCGTGAAATCTTCGTAAATGAGCCAGCACTTTTATCTTGTTTTCCTACGGTATGGAACTCGCCAAAATAATTTTCGTGGGTGTTAAAGTTATTTATCATGGCTCGTTTCATTAATTCAAAAAATCACTGAATACTCCGACTGCCAATTCCAATTCAGGTTTTGTTCTAAAAGATCCAAGTTGACCAAAAATAGTACATTGATTTAGTCTGCTGCAAAAATTCGTGGAGATATTCATAAAAAAAGTTTCATCGCAATACGTTTACAACACCAGCCATTGACAATCGTCACAGGATAAGAGAAGATTTCCTGTTTTTGGGGACAGATTTAAGTGTTTTTAAATGAAAAAAAAATGATTTATTGATAATATTCTTCTGACAAAGAAAATGTTTGGTTCATTTTAGGGGAATTGATTTCGAACTGTCAATACCATCATAAAAAAATAGGCCGTCTTTATTCAGACAGCCTATTTGAATTTTGAACATAAATTTGAAATTTTTACTTCATATTTCACAAAATCAACTCCCATCCACTTCTGGGTTTAAGATGAATGAGGCTTTCTGCAAATTCCAGTGCATTAATTACCTCGTATTCCGATTTGTACCTGGGCGATTTTTGGGTTGGATCCAGTTTAACCGACCTGGGAACCCGTATTTGCTCATCGGCGTTGATATTGGTAAATTTCATGGTTTCGCCGTCCCACTGTAATATCCGCTGGAGGCCTGATAACCGGGCTGCAACCGTACCCATAACCACAACTTCGTTAAAAGGGCCCGCATAACCGAAATGTGATTTTGTTTTTATTCTTGTGGCCGGATCTTCTTTGCAGGCTCTAATCCAGTCTTTTTCATGTCCGTCAATTCCACCTTCAACCAAACGTTCATTAATGACCGGGGCATAATCCTTAAAATCTTTTGAGGGTAATCTTTTTGCATTTTTTGCATAACAACCACACATAATTTTGCCTTTAGTTCCCACAAAGAGAACTCCTCCGTCCCGATCACCCATGGTTTCGCCATCTTCCAGTTCGAGTGGTCGATCGGGCATTAAACCGCCATCATACCAGGTGACTTTTACTTCGGGCATTTCAACATTCCGGTATTTTTCTCTTTCCGGGAAGTAGTAAGTTATCTTTTCCGATTCAGGAGGTGATTCCAGTGTCCATTTTGATGAACTGGCCTGAATTCCTGTAGGATATTGCAGCCTTAAACTTCTCATCACGACATCAAGAATATGACAAGCCATATCGCCCAAAGCTCCGGTTCCAAAATCGAACCAGCCACGCCAGCTCCAGGGATGGTACATAGGAGAATAAGGTCTCACTGGCGCAGGCCCCAGCCACATATCCCAGTCAAGACCAGCCGGTACTGCCGGAGTATCTTCCGGCCTGTTCAAACACTGGGGCCAGATGGGCCGGTTTGTCCAGGCATGAACTTCCTTAACTTCACCGATATCGCCATTCCAAATACTTTCGCAAACCCAGGCCGTATCGTCTCCCGAAGCACCCTGGTTTCCCATTTGGGTGGCAACATTGTATTTTTCAGCAGCTTGCGTTAGCAATCGCGATTCATACACCGAATGGGTTAACGGTTTCTGACAATAAACGTGTTTCCCTAATTGCATTGCATAAAGAGTAATATTGGCATGAGTATGATCCGGTGTTGCAATAATCACCGCATCAATTTGATCACCAATTTCCTCAAACATTTTTTTAAAGTTCTGGTATTGATAGGGAACAGTTTTTTCAGGAAAATCCTCTTTAAATTTTTCAATTCTGGCTTTTAACCGTTCGGCATCCACATCGCACATGGCAACCAGATTTTCACCGGAACATTTGCTAAAGTTGCCATATCCCATTCCTACTCCGATTACCGCTATATTTAGTTTCCCCGCGGGCCACTCTTTCTTTTCCTGTTCTTCCGAAACAGGAGCCGAACATGACTCTGACAGTAAGCCGGTTACTGCTACTGCTGATGCAACAACTGCAGTTGATTTAATGAAATCGCGCCGGGGAATTTGGTTTTCTTCGCTCATAGCTAATAAATTTTTGTTGATTATAGTAAATATGGTCTCGAAAGATTGATTTTGAATTTCTGCAAATTCTAAAAAAAAGCACTGCTTAAAGCAGTGCTTTTAATCTAATTTATGCAATAGGTTCTCCAGTTTACGAAGCAGCCTTTAAAACTATTTGTATAATGCCGGAATCAGTAGCTCCTGAAAATACTACCGTTATAGCATCACCAACATTTATCAGATGTGCTTCTGTTAAGGTGTAGGTTACTGTTGTTTTAAAATCACTCCCAACCGTAATACTTTTTTCGCTACCGGCTATCGGCAGAAGTTGTTTGGCGCCAGTTGGATTCCAACTGGGGACCTGCTGTTGTAAAACAGTCGACTTCATAACATCTCCCGATTTTGCATTCGGGAAATAGCAATTTATAGTGAATGAAGTTTGTCCAACTTTAACCGGATCGCAGGTTACCTTCGAAATACCGGTAATATAAACATTCCCGTTTTCATCATATGGAATGTCGTAATAAGGTTGATCCGTACAACCTGTCATTAACGCCATTACAGCGATGAATGAAAGTATTATGATATTTTTTGCTTTCATTTTTCCTTAATTAAATAATTTTAAATGCAATACTTATTTTGATTGTGTAGGCAAATAGCCACTATTCTGTTGCGCTAACCCGTTTCTGGCAATTTCGTTACCGGGAATGGGTGATAGTAAATGCATCGGAGCAAAAGCATAATTGAAAATTGCAGGCTGATGACCAACGAAATTCTGAATACCGGAAATTTCGCCATTGCCATATACAACGCATTTTCGTGTGCGACGCTGATCCCACAGCATTTTATTTTCAAATATCAGTTCCCAAGCCCTTTCAGCTAAGATTTCTTTCAGACCAACCTGACTTGCTGTGTAAGGTGCAAGTAATGCCCTGGCTCTGACTTCGTTAATACCTTTTACGATGTCGTTGTCAGATACCGACTGGCCTAATTGTTTTAAAGCCCAGTTCACTTCCGTGAGCATCAATAAAATTTCTCCATAACGGTAGTGTGTCCAGTTCAAACCGGAACCATCTGTGGATTTAACAGCTGCTGCATCGTATACTTTATAAATATGTGGAACAATAAAACGAACTGTATCTTTAACATTGTTATATTTAGTATCCCAAGTAAAGAAAAACTGACGTTCCTGTTTCCGTAAGTCATTATCAGAATAGGAATTATAATATCCTACCCATGGAATAAATGTACCATTTTCTTCTTTTGGGGAAATCCCACTTAGCAAAGGAAGAGATGGTTGTATAACACTATTACCCTTAAGAGCCTTATCATATTGTACCTGGAATATGGCTTCCCCCTTATTGTTCATAGCCGGATTGTGCAAGTCAGCATAGGTGCCCAAAGTATATACATTATTATACAGTGCGTTGAGTTGTGTTTGAGCCTTTTTTAAGAATTCGACACCACTTGCAACCGGATAATTTTGTGCCGTCCAGGCTGCTGTGCCGCACCAGTCTTTATCCGGACTGGTAGCCACTTCCTGGTAAGGATAACCGGCAACGGTCATATATACATCTGCCAATATTGCCCGGGCTACATCCTGTGTTACGCG
>CAZHKI010000151.1:0-8397 GCA_964533365.1 uncultured Maribellus sp.
TTTCCGTAAACCACAAGAATCCGGTCCGACGGGCAGCGTTTGTAACGCCGCATCATGGCCACCAGTATAATGAACACAAAAAGTGCTGCAATACTTATCAGGATTACAAAATAATCATTCATAGAAGTTTTTTTAATGGTTAATAATTGGTTTTATTTTCCTTGTTTTTTCACGAGAAGAATCTGCTCATCAATCACATCAATTACCTGGATGATAGAAGAAGTTGGGATATTCTCCATATCGTCGGTAATGGCGTCGAGGGTGCGCAGCGATCCCTGAACGTTGAGCTGAACTTTGCCCAACCCGCCACGATTGGCCGGAATGACCAGGTAAACCTCGCCGAGTTTCCCAACGGCATTTTTCATTTTCAGTGTGCCACTTTCGGCCAGCCGCGACATCAGGTAAAACAGTGTGGCCATCAGCAACATCATCAGCAGCCCGCAAACAACAGCCAGCAAAATGACCAGCCACGGTGCCAGCCCGGCGTTCACAAAACCAATTCCCGACCAGCCAAATACGGCAAAAAAAGCCACAATGTTTTTCAATGAAATAAACTGAAACGGGATAGAATCGCCGTCGGCCAAACCGCTGTCTACGTCGGAATCGACATCCACACCAGTATCAGCATCGCCGCCAAACATGGTTAGCGCCAGCAAAATCAGAAACACAACCGTTGCAGGTATGGCTACAACCCAGAAAACCTGTTCAAGAAGGCCGACCTGGGTCCAATCGGGGAGAATGGAAATGATTGACATCGGATTAATTTTGAATTTCGTTGATAAATTTAACGTAATAAGTAACGATTTCAAAATTCAAATTACACTTTGTGCGAATATATTTAATGCTGTTCCCGGGATTCTGCTTTAAAGAACACAGAACAACTTGAAGGTTCAGCTTTCGCCCTGAATTTTGCCACCTTTAGGCTCCAGGGTTTCGGTTATTTTCCGCACAATTTTCATGTTGTCAAAAAATTCTTTGGCAACGACACGAAGAATGGTATACACCGGAATGGCGAGGATCATCCCCAAAATTCCGGCCATACTGCCGGCAGCCATAATAACCAGAAAAATTTCGAGGGGGTGTGCTTTTACGCTGCTGGAGTAAATCAGGGGCTGGAATAATACATTGTCGATAATCTGCACCGAAAGGAAAACAATAGCCATCAGTCCCAGCAAAGGTAAAGTGTAACTCATAAAATCGGCATTGATGTTAATGGCTGCACCAATGAGCAGCCCTACCACGGCGCCCATCCACGGCCCCAGATAGGGAATCACATTAAAGAGCCCGCAAAAAAGGCCAATCACCACGGCATGATTAAATTCCACACCAACAATGGTCAACCCAACGGTATCGAGCAGCATCACCATAAAAACCTCGAAGAGCAATCCGATAAAATAACGGCGGAGCAAATGGGAAATGGAATCCATAATGTGCCCTACCCTTTTTTCCATTTCGGTGGGAACGATGAGCAGGATTCCTTCACGAAACATTTTCTCGTCTTTCAAAAAGAAAAATGTGATAAAAGAAACCGAGAAGCAGGCAATCAGAAAATCGCCAAGGGTTGAAGCCATAAAACCGAAAACGTTGGAAATCTGCGAAAAATCGACTTCGTTACTTAACTGACCGATAACCATGTCCATAAAAGTTTGGTTTTCAATCACTACAGTATCTTTGTTAATCAGTTGCATTAAATGGTTCAGCGGCTCTTCCACCGACCGGATTAAAGCTTCCAGATCAATTTGCGAAAAAGTGTTTAGTTCGCTCATCAGCAAGGGAATGATAAACCGGAAGAAAGAAACAAATACAACCCAAAGGGCAACGAGGGTTAGAAATGCAGCCAGGCTTTTCGGAATCCGGAACCTGCGGTATTTGACTTTCATCAGCCACCGGACCAGCGGCCGGCCAATAAACGACAGAACCACTGAAACTAAAATATAGGTTACGATAGCGCTGAAATACCACAGCAAAAAAATGATGAACAAACCCCCTGTCACGAGCAATACATTCCGGGTTATCCCTTTAAACTGGATCATTGGTTTCGATTTTAAACAAATATAACTGAAAATTGATGTGTGTTAAATACCTTGCCGGGATAAAAATCATCTAAAAAATGCTGTATTGCCGATTGAGTTATATTTCTTAATCCGAAAACTGTACCGGGCTGCCGGAATGGCCGGCAAAGCAAAAAACACAAAACCGAGGTTAACATGCGAAACTGCTGTAATTTTTATATTTTTAAAACCTTTTCTGAAACCGGGTGAAAAAACAGATAAATACCATTTCTGCCTTTCAGTTTAACCAACTGGCAAGATACTCGACCCTGATACTCACCGGGATTGTTTTTACCAAAACAGCACTGACCCAAACCGAAATTGGCGGGTACGAAACGTTCACTTTTCTGGCAGGGGCTGTCAGTTTTTTCTGGTTAACCGGGTTGTTGAAAGCACTGCTTCCCATCTCATCGGATAACTCAGGGACAAAAACCAACATTTTCAGTGCGTTTGTGGTTATCCAGTTTTTCAGCCTGGTTGCCGCCGCGTTCCTGTATTTTTTGCAGCCTTTTTTTTCGGAATTTCTGCTGAACGGCAAAGCGATCCCGCAAGCCAGGTTGTTGCTGGTTTTTATTGTTTTCGGCGTACCGGCCAACCTTGTGGAATATTTCTACCTGATTAAAAAGAAGAACCGGAGCATGATCGTCTATTCCGCCATCTCATTTTTCGTACAGTTTGTTCTGGTGGTTTTGCCCCCGGTTTTGGGCCACGAAATCCTGATGTCGTTGAAAGGGCTGGTACTTTCAGCCATTCTCCGTTACGTTTGGCTTTGGATCATACTGGTTCGTTTTGCTGAAATTCATTTTTCAGCGGCATTTGTAAAAGCCCACCTCCAATTGGGCGGGCCGCTGGTAGTTGCCACGTTGTTCAGCGGATCGGCCCAGTTTATCGACGGGTTTATCGTCACCGCAAAATTCGACGAAAACACCTTTGCCATTTTCCGGTACGGCGCCCGCGAACTGCCGCTGGCCATGCTGCTCGCCAACGCCCTGAGCAACGCCTTGCTGCCCGAGTTTTCCAGCCGTGAAAACCTGAAGCCCACACTGGAAAAACTCAAATCAAATGTTTCGGGGCTCATGCACTTTCTGTTCCCGCTTACTGCCATACTTTTGCTCATTTCCCATCCCCTGTTCCCGGTTTTGTTCAATCCGGCTTTTGCCGAAAGCGCCACCATTTTCAACATCTATCTTTTGCTCATCATCAGCCGGTTGCTGTTGCCGCAAACCATCCTGAACGGGCTGAGAATTTCGAAACCCATCATGTATGCTTCGTTTTTCGAACTCGTTGTCAATGTTACCCTGAGTCTCCTCTTTGTTCAGTTTTGGGGAATTGCCGGCATCGCGTTTGCCACGTTCCTTGCCTACCTTTTCGAAAAAATTTATCTTTCCATCGTGGTCAGCCGGAAGTTAAAAATCACGGTTTCAGAATACCTCCCCGTGAAATATTTTGTCCTCTGGTCAGTAGTCACACTCGTATTATTTACCTTTGCAGAATATTTTTACCGGTAAAATCAGAAATTCGTTTTAAACCCGTTAATGATTCATGATGAACACCGATTTTTTGCTCGATAACCCGGAATCAGAAAAAAGATTCCAGGAAATACTGTCGCTGATCAAACTGCGTAAAAGCGGCGAAGTTTCAGACCTGATGAACAGCAAAGGGATGAACTACAAGCTAAACTGGGGCGTTTCGCTGGTCGATTTGCGTGAAATAGCCGCAATGTTCAG
Organism: uncultured Maribellus sp.; assembly: GCA_964533365.1. Classification (GTDB taxonomy): domain Bacteria; phylum Bacteroidota; class Bacteroidia; order Bacteroidales; family Prolixibacteraceae; genus Draconibacterium. The sequence continues at coordinate 3,779 of CAZHKI010000151.1, forward strand.
CCGCGACCACCTGCTGGCGCTGAAACTGTGGAACAAGCAGTGGCGCGAAACCCTGATCCTGGCCTCGCTGCTCGACGAGCCGGAGAAGGTAACCGAAGAACAAATGGACTTCTGGACCAAAAGCCTGGAGAACACCGAAATTGCCGAACAGTTATCGGCCAATCTCTGGGTTAAAAGCAAATTTGCTTTCATTAAAGCGCTGGAGTGGTGCCGCGGGAAAAAGCACCTGGTCCACTATACCGGAATCCACCTGATGGGACGGCTGGCCATTACCGACAAAAAGGCGCTCGACGAAATGTTCGAACCCTTTTTCGACGAACTGCCCACGCTGGCCAGGGATCCCCGGCTGTACACCGTCATTTACCGCTCAGTATCGGCGCTGGGCAGCCGTTCAAAAATGCTGAACGAACTCTCAGTGGAACTGGCCCTGCAATTTCAGCAGTGCCTCCATGAACATGTTCAGAAACTAGGCGAAGTCCTGTACGACGAACTAACCAGCCCATACATCCAGGAATTTATCGACAAAAAAAGCAACTAAAAAACCGGACTTTTCCTGAAAAGCTGTCAGGTTTTTCGTCTGGCAGGTTATTTGTTTTACCTTTCACCGGTTTGAAAATATTTTTTTTGAAACATTTAAACAGAAACAGAAAATGAATTTAACCAAAACATCGAACCCCGTATTAAGCGACCGGGTTTTTAGCAGGGAATATTCCACTTCTCAGGAAGTGATGACTGTAAACGGGACCATCAACAAAACTGCATTATTACTGCTGCTGGTGGTGGCAGCTGCCGTATTTACGTGGAACAAGTTTTTCAATGCCGTGGCCGTTAATCCCGAAGGCGCCATGGCGGCCGTGGCGCCGTGGCTTTTGGTGGGCGGAATTGGCGGCTTCATCACCGTGCTGGTTACCGTTTTCCGGCCGCAAAGCTCGGGAATTTCAACGCCCATCTACGCCGTTTTCGAAGGATTGCTGCTGGGCGGGCTTTCGGCAATATTTGAAGGAATGTACACCGGAATTGTGATGCGGGCCGTGGCGCTGACACTGGCTGTTTTTGCCGCCATGCTCTTTTTTTACCGCTCGGGAATCATTAAAGTGACCCAAAAATTCATGATGGGCGTTTTTGCCGCTACCGCCGGAATTGCCCTCGTGTATCTCGTCGGTTTTATTGCCGGACTGTTTGGCGCCCAACTGGGGTTCCTTTACGGGAACAGCAACTTCAGCATTCTTTTCAGTCTGGTGGTGGTGGCCGTGGCCGCGCTGAACCTCGTCCTCGACTTTTCGTTCATCGAACGCGCCTCGGAATCGGGCGCCCCAAAATACATGGAGTGGTACGGCGCTTTCGGACTGATGGTGACCCTCATCTGGCTCTATCTGGAAATTCTGCGGCTCCTGTCGAAAATTGCCAGCCGCGAATAAAAAATACTGACACCATCCAGGAAAAAGATTCCATCCAACAGAAAGGTGGAATCTTTTTTTATCCCTTCCCAAAAAAGTAACCGGTTTTTGGGTTTCCGCGCAAAATTGTATTTTCGGCTTTGTGAAAAGACCAGAAGACGCTATGCAAATCATTCAGGTTTCCGGAAAAGAGTCGATTAACGAGTTTCATGCACTTCCGGAAAAAATTTACAGGAACGATCCGAACTGGATTCCGTTGCTCCGGATCATGGTGGAAGACACCTTCAATCCGAAAAAAAATGCCAAATTCAATACCGGTGATGCCTGTCGCTGGATTGTACGGAAAAACGGGCAGTGTGTGGGGCGGATTGCCGCCTTTTACGACAGCGACTACTCGTCGGGGTATGATCAACCTACCGGCTGTTGTGGTTTTTTCGAATGCACCGACGACCGGAAGGCGGCATTCCTGCTCTTCGACACAGCCCGCCAATGGCTGGCGGCCAACGGCATGGAAGCCATGGACGGCCCTGTCAATTTTGGCGAAAATTTCTTTTACTGGGGGCTGTTAACCGACGGATTTCAGCCGCAAACGTTTGGAATGCAGTACAATCCACCCTATTACCGGAAACTTTTCGAAGCGTACGGATTTAAAACCTATTACGAACAATACAGCTATTCGCTCGATATTACCCATCCCGATCTTCCCGAACGGTTTTGGAAAATCGCCGCCCGGGTGGCCCAAAAACCAGACTATCGCTTCGAACATTTCATGTTCAGGGAACAGGAACGGTTTATTACCGATTTTATTGAAATCCACCGTATGGCCTGGAGCAGCCACGGGAATTACAAACCCGTCCGGGCCGAACAACTCCGTGACATGCTGAAAAGCGCACGGCTCATCCTCGAAGAGGAGTTCATCTGGTATGTGTACCACCACAACCTCCCGGTTGCCTTTTTTATGATGATTCCCGATTTCAACCAAATCATCCGCAGGCTCAAAAACGGAAAATTAAACCTGCTGAACATCATCAAAATACTCGGGTACAAGAAAATGAACGTCATCAACCGGTGCCGGGTAATTGTGCTGGGCGTGATTCCGCAATACCAGCGGCTGGGAATTGAATCGGGAATTTTTCACCGGTTAAAACAGGTCATGATCGAAAAACCCTGGTACAACGAAATGGAGATGAGCTGGGTAGGCGACTTCAACCCCAAAATGAACGTTTTGTTTCAATCGCTGGGGGCATCGCACAAACTCACCCACCTGACCCTGCGTTACCTGTTCGATCGAAAAAAAGAATTCACCCGGGCGCCAATCATTTCGTAAATGTTGATTCAAATACTAATTTTGCGCTAACTTGTCATAAAAAACACTATGCAACTCATCGAAGTAAAGGATAAAAAAAGCCGGAAGCTGTTTCACCGGGTCCCTCACCTGATATACAGGAACGATCCCAACTGGGCCTGCCCGCTGGAAGGGATGGTGGAAGATACCTTCAACCCGAAAAAAAACAAAACTTTTAAAAACGGCAAAGCCATCCGCTGGGTGCTGGTTGGCGAAAACGGCGAACTGCTGGGGCGGATTGCCGCTTTTATCAACGGGAACACGGCGAACACCTACGAACAACCCACCGGCGGCTGTGGTTTTTTTGAATGTATTGACAACCAGGAAGCCGCTAACCTGCTTTTTAATGCCGCTGCCAACTGGAACAAACAAAATGGTATGGAAGCCATGGACGGGCCGGTCAACTTTGGCGAAAACTACGTTAACTGGGGATTGCTCGTCAAAGGATTTCTGCCACAGGGTTACGGAATGCCCTACAACCCGCCCTATTACGAAAAGTTGTTCCGCACCTTTGGCTTCGAAGTCTATTTCGAACAGTACTGCTACCACCTCGATTATACCGTACCGTTTCCCGAACGCTTCTGGAAAATTGCCGAATGGATTGCCAAAAAGCCGCAATATCACTTCCGGCATTTCGATTACAAACAAACTGACAAGTTTGTCAAAGACTTTTGCACCATTTATGATGCCGCCTGGGCTTTTCACGAGCACTACAAACCGCTTGACCCCGACGACATCCACGACTTCATCACCAACTCAAAAGCCATTCTCGACCCCGAAATGGTTTGGTTCGCCTACCACGAAGAGAAACCCATCGCACTTTTCGTGATGATCCCCGACCTGAACCAAATTCTGCGAAAAATGAACGGGAAACTCAACCTGTGGGGCATTCTAAAGTTCCTTTACCTCAAATGGAAAAAAACCATGACCCGCACCCGCATCATCATCATGGGCATCGATCCCGACTACCAGCGCTCGGGCGTTGAGTCGGCCGTTTTCTGGCACCAGGAACAACTGATGAAAAAGAAACCGCAGTACACCGAGGTGGAACTTTCGTGGGCCGGTGACTTTAACCCCAAAATTATTGCCGTGTACGAAGCCACCGGCGCCAAACGGGCGAAAACACACTACACCATGCGGTTCCTTTTCGACCGCGAAAAACCGTTCCAGCGCGCACCCATCATCGGGCCCGAATCGCTCAATGAAAAAGTTAAAGCAAAAACCGGTAAAAATTAAGGTTACTTTTTTGGATAATAAGGAACTATATTTATCTTTGCAGGCCAAAATAAAAAGAAAAATAAATAACCGGGAATGGATTACAACATCGAATGTAACCATTCAATAAAAAATAAAAGCAATGAAAGAAGGAATTCATCCAAAGGAATACAGGCTGGTCGCTTTTAAAGATATGTCGAACGGACATGTTTTTATTACCCGATCAACGGTTAACACCCGCGAAACAGAAGTGGTTGACGGCGTGGAATACCCGGTCTTCAAAATTGAAATCTCAAGCACTTCGCACCCGTTCTACACCGGTAAAGTAACACTGGTTGACACCGCCGGACGTGTGGACAAATTCATGAGCCGTTATGGCAAGCATATGGAAAACAGGAAGAAATAAGAACGCATTTCGATAAAGGAAAAGGCTCCGGGTACCGGGGCTTTTTTTTTGTTACCCGGTCAGAATGCCGGTACTTTTTGTTTATTTTGGTAAACATCTGCGGCCCGGCGTTGTTTTCATCGGGTGGCACGGCAATTGCTTAACAGGAAACCGGTATTTATTATCCGATTTTATCCGACAGAATGTCACTAATTCATCGATCATGGCAAAACGAAAAAACACAAGCAAACTCAAGGTTATCATGCTCGGAGGTCTC
>CAZHKI010000152.1:0-4043 GCA_964533365.1 uncultured Maribellus sp.
CCACCGTGACCTGCGCCTGGCAACTGGCTGTGTTTCCGCTGTTATCGGTTACAGTGAGGATTACCGTATTTTCGCCCAGATAATTGCAGTCAAAATCAGTGAGATTCACAGCAAGGCTGGTATTTTCGCAGTTGTCGCCGCTGCCGCCATCCACCTCTTCGGGGGTGAGGGTGGCATGGCCCGTTTCGTCAAGAAACAGCGTGACGTCTTTGCATACGGCAACCGGCAATATCTCATCCAAAACAGTCACAATTACTATTCCCTCCATCTGATTCCCATTCACATCCCTTAAAGTTACCATTACTTCATTATTTCCTGTATTACTGCATCCAAAGGTACTTACACTGATTGCGGTGTCAAGAACGGCACAATTATCAAATGCAGCCGTTACCAAATCTGCTTTTGTAATGGAAGCGCTACCTTCTTCGTCAAGATAAACCGTAATATCATGGATTGAAAGTGACGGGGCAACATTATCCTGAACCGTCACGGTAGCCGAACAGGAAGAAGCATTGCTGTTATTATCAGTAACGGTCAGCGTTACGGTGTTAATTCCAACTTCGGAACAATCGAAACTGCTCTGGCTGAGCGATAACGACTGTATGCCGCAGGCGTCATTTGAACCGTTGTTTACCGCTTCTGCCGTGATGGAGCCGGTTCCGTTTTCATCAAGCTGGACGGTCACATTCTGGCAAAGGGCAACCGGGTTCATTTGATCAACGACAAAAACTTTTGCTACCGCTCTTCCCGTATTTCCATATAAATCAGTTACGGAAAGTATCACTTCCTGATACTCTTTTGGAAATCCTGAATTAGTCCACGCTGATAGGGAAAGTCCACCGGCAAAACCGGCATCAGCACCGGAAGCCAGGTTATTCGCATACAAACCTTGTGTATCGTTGTCAAAAGAATAGTAACAAACAAGTCCTGATGAAGAAGGAGCCAGGTTAACACCCATTGTTGAATTGATCTCAGCAGTTGTGCGTGCTTTTGTCCAGATACGGACTTCATCCATCATCCCATTAAAATTATCACCGCCATCACGACTAGCCCCGATATAAATATTACCTGTACTGGAACCTGATGTTTTACTCAATACACCGTATCCAACAACCATACCGTTGACAACAATATACATAGCCTTAGTTGTATGATTATAAACGAGTGCCACATGCGACCAGTGATCAAATACTACTGTATTGGCTGGAGAATTAATCCAAATCCATCCTTCAGAACTAAAGTCGTCAATTCCAAAAGTTATGCTTCCATCAGTATTCACCCGTGAATATATTGCAGTAGTTCCGGTATATGAATGACGTTTCCCAAAAAGATGACCCTGTGAAACCGGGTTAATCCATGCTTCAAAAGTAAAACTTGTGCTGCTGGAAAAATTCAACGGACTATTTCCACTAACCTGCAAATACCCGGTCCCCGGAAAATGTACAGCAGGAGTCAGTTCTGCTGCATGCGAACAATCAAAGTCGCTTACATCAAGCTGCATCCCTGTAATTCCACAGGAATCGAACGACCCCTTGTCCATGTCGGCAGGAGTAATCGAAGCAGTTCCGTTTTCATCCAAAACTACCTGAATATTTTTACTGAACACAGTCGGGGATATCGTGTCGAGTACCGTTACCATTGCAGAGCAGGTTGAACTGTTCCCTCCGGGATCGGTGACAGTCAGTGTCACGGTATTAAGTTCTGAAATGTCGGAGCAGGAAAAAGTAGTAATATCTGTATCATATAACAAATTGCAGACATCCGTTGAATTGTTGTCGACCAAATCTTCAGCGATGGTAACACTCTCTGACGCATCAAGATAAACCGTGACAGGTTTGCACAACGCTACCGGGTAGATTGTATCCAAAACAGTCACCGTAGCTGTACAGGATGAACTGTTCCCATTTACGTCAGTAACAGTCAGTATCACAGGATTATTACCAATATCTGCACACGAAAAATCAGTAATATTTAATTGCATCGTATCAATTCCGCAATTGTCAGTTGATCCATTGTTAATCTGTATTGCAGATACAGCGCCGTTCCCCTCGTCATCAAGGTAAACCATCACATCCTGACACAATACAACAGGCAGAGTATTATCGACTACAGTTACATTCTGTAAACAGGTTGCAGTATTTCCGCTGGCATCGGTTACCGTCCATAAAACAGGGGTAGTCCCGACCGGATAAATACCTGAAGCATCCGTTGAATGGTTATAATTGTTTACGATAGAAAATGCACAGTTTTCGTCAACTACCGGCGGTGTTAGGGAAATAACCTGTGAACACTCACTTCCCAAACGATATTCAATTGTAATTACCGCTGATTTAAAATCGACATAATTCCAATATGAATTCAACCGAAGGGTATTGTTCCCCCCTTTTACATAAACAGGGTTAGTTTTTGATAAAGTATAAGTTTTATTGCCAGCAGGAGAACCCACTACTTTTTCACCAAACAAATTACCATTCAGATATACTTTATTATCAGCATATGCTGATAAGTATGGATAATAAATATTCATGACTATGCTGATATTGACAATTTCGGCGCCTGCCGGGGTTGGATCGGAGAAGCTAAAATTGTGAGCATTACTGTCCTTGACGAAATCCTGGCTATTGTTATCATAAACCTTTGCCTGTCTGAAAGTATAAACTGTGGTATCGGGAATACAATGAATAACCGGCAATAGTGTATCAAGCACCGTAACCCGTGCCGTTTTTGAAGCTGAATTTTCCTGAGTATCGCGCAAAGTAACCGTTACCTCTACCGGGTCGCCAACATCCGAACAACTAAATTCACTCACACTAACAGTTGTGTCCAGAAGGGCACAATTATCTGATGCAGCAGTAACCAAATCATTTGCATCAATTACGACATTACCGTTTTCATCCAGGTAAACCGTTATATCCTGTACTGAAAGTGCCGGGAAGATGGTATCAACAACCGTTACAGTAAAAGAACCCTGGGCTGTATTTCCAGCCTGGTCGGTAACTAAAAAGGTATTGGTTGTTGTCCCTGCCGGGAAAACAGAACCATTTGTCAACCCTTCTGTTTGAGTTATTATAACTTCCCCACAATTATCAGAACCAAAAACTCCGGTTGTAACGTATGTTTTAAACCTCAGATTCCAGTCGGGATATCCATAACTACTGGAATAATATGTACCATCCATATAATTTTTCGGGCTATAGCAGCTAAATATTGTACCAACTCCACGTATTCTGAATGTATAGGTACTCCCGGCTATCAACCATGGAGCTTCATCGGCTGGAAGTACAATGTCAATCCAACCACTTCCAATTGTCCCGAAATCATAGTCTTTAGTAAATATTTTTTCACCCGAAACACCATTCCCTTCATAAACATCAAAAGTAAATGACAGCTCTGAGTAGTTGTTGTGTGATAACTGAAGTTTTGTAAATTTCCCGGTTTCCCCGGCTTTAAAAGATTGCCAATGATCGCTGCCTGCTGTTCCCAAATTATAATCAGGTTGAACAACATCGGCGGTTTCTTCAATATAATTGACAACTTTTCCACATTCATCAGCATCGCTGTAAACAATAATATTATTGGGAAGTGTGAGAATTGGCGCTGTTTCTTCAATTGTAATTTTCACCACGTTCGATTCAACTGCCCCGGCCCAGTCGCTTGAGCATGTAACTCTTGCCAGGCGTTTAAACCACGTGGTTTCGGTGAGAGCTCCCGGAGACAATGAGGCCTCACTACTGCCGGCAATATCGATGAAACCACTGGTTTCGCCTGTTGTTGAATATTGCCATTTATATTCCAGCGTACCATAATGTCCGGTTGGAAGCATGGCACTTGTCAATGTTTCGGGTGCCGGGTTATAACAAATTTCCTGATCGGAAGCAATTTCCCCACCTGTAGTTGGATTTGCACAATCGATAGCCGAAGTTACAGACCACCCGGAGAATGAATTAATTCCGGAGAGAGCAATGGAATTGTTACCGGCATCCACTGTTCCTCCCTCCGCGCTCCAGGTTAACCCGTTATCGGTAGTTTTGCAGAGTTGAAGT
>CAZHKI010000152.1:4053-8345 GCA_964533365.1 uncultured Maribellus sp.
CTGTATTTTATAACCAGTAAAGCATCCAAACCAGCATTGGTGGATGGAGATATTTCATAATACCGCAAAATTGAATTACCACCCCATACCGGAGAAGCTGAATGTTTTCGTACTATCGTTGTTGTACCCAAATCGGCGGCCGTGGTAATTACAGCGCCCAGGCCACCAACATTTTGTGCAGTCAGGTTATTCAGGTTTCGCGTGGTGGTAATACTTCCTGTTGCACCCGAAAAAATACCGTTTCCTTCCACCAGATAACCATCCGGGCCGATGGTAACAACTTGTCCGTTCAATCCCATATCCCGTTCCAGTAACAGGTTTCCGTTTACGGTGAAGTTCGAACTGAGCGTGGGCGCCGAACCTGCCGAAACAAGCAGGTTGTTTACCGTGGGCGTGCTGCTTACCGTGGCTTCGCTGCCCAAATCCCATTTATAAAGCCCCACGTTATCGGCACTTGCAGGTACGCCATTACTCCAGTTGGCGGCAGTTGCCCAGTTATTATCTTCAGTGCCAATCCAGGTATTAAAGGCCGATGAAGCCACCCAGTCGTTGTTGTCCATATTCTGAAGGGCGCCGTTGTATCCATTTCCTGCTTGGTCGTACAATGTTACTCCGTCAGTTTGATCCATGCGGTAGTATGCCTCCAGGCCGGATTCACCGCCGGCCAGGTTGCGTGTCATGGTTTCTCTAATTTCCGTTTCGGTACGGGCCACGTTCCAGATACGGACTTCGTCAATCTGTCCGGGGAAATAGTAATTTAATGGAGATGCCCATTTCCTAAGAGAACCGATCAACATTACGTTGAGGGTGGGGTTTAGACCAATAGATCCACTGGCATCCAACCGTCCGTTCACAAACAATTGAATGTTGCTGCCCGATTTTACGACAGCCACATGGGTCCAGTTTCCACTGTTGATATTGGTATTACCTGATACAGATTGCCAGCCACCGGCATCGATCCCAAATTGCAGTTTTCCGGAACTCATCCTAAATTCAGCAACATCGTTCAACGATGAATTTCCCCAGCCAACAATTTCCCGTTCAACAGCCGTACTGGTCGATTTAATCCAGGCCTCAACTGTAATACTTGAATTACTATATGGTGGCGGTGTAGTAAATGAAACATAGTCATTTGTTCCATCAAAATCGAGCGCCTGCCGTGGCCCGGCAAAAGCGCCCGAGGCAACCCAGGTGGCGCCCTGAATCGTCCCATTATTACCATTTCCGCTTTTATCACTCAGAGTAACCCCGCTGCCATCGCTCATCCGGTAATCAGCCACCAAACCGGCAGTACTTCCGGGACTGCGGTACATACCGGCTTTAATCTGGCTTTCAGAAAGGAGCGTGTTCCACACCCGCAATTCATCGACAGACCCGTTAAAATAATAAGGGGTTTCAGGAATAATCCTGCGGCCAATCTGAAAATCGGCCGGTGTATTTTGCAATGGTTCTCCAACCAAACGGGAACCATTGTTGGTTAAACTTACTTCCTGCCCGTTAATGTACAAATGGGCAGAAGAAGCTGACGGCTGATAGGTAGCCGCAATGTGGGTCCAGGCTCCTGCCGGCAATACACCGTATGCATCGAGGTAAACCCCTGTGGTTGGGATGAAGCGGATTCCATTGCCTGAAATGGTATGGATTTCCATCTGCTCAAAAGCTTTTCCGCAAATAAATTCCACTTCGTTGCCGGTTGCCGGATCCCATTTCACCCAGGCTTCAATGGAGAAAGCGGTAAAACCGTCATCGTCGAGCGGCGCTGTAACCGCACTGTTGCCGTCAAACTTCAGGGCATAATTACCGGTAACCGACCACTCCGGAAGTGTTGGTGTTAAGCCCGTTCCCTGAATAGCAAAAGTGTAAGGATTTTCGTCGCTGTCGTCGCTGGCAATTGAAAGCTCTGCTGTTCTTGTTCCTGTCCCCGAAGGATTGAATACGACAGTAAATGTTATTGTTCCAGTAAGCGCGGCGAGTGTAGAAGATGTTGGTTGGATTATCGTAAAATCGTCGGCATTTGTTCCCGATTTTGTTACAATAAGTGGTAATCCGCTAAGGTTGAGTGTTTCGTACCCAATATTATGAATAGTATAGGTACGCGAAATGGTACCCGTTCCAGCAACAACTGAGCCGAAGTCGGTATAATCGGTAGTTGTTGGGGACAGATCGCCATCATTAATAAGAATACTATTGCCCCGCACTTCTATTTCAGGGCCGGCATATATAATGGTTGGTGTTCCGACAGCACCAGAACCAAGAGTCCATCCGCTCAGCCCAACAGGTGCAACAGTATCTGAATTTTTTGTAAACAAAAAATCTGAAAGCGCTACACTTAATTGGTCAGTGTCAATATACCACCAATGATTATTTTCAAATAAGTCATTATATACATAAAAATTCTGGCTTTGGTGTTTCCAGTATTGAAACTCATTCAGGATTCCCTGATAGATATAAGTTCCTTCAGCGGTGGATGGTGTGGTGATATTAGACACCATCAAACTTTTGGGAGTATATGCATCGCCCGAGATGGTAAACGTATATGGGTTCTCATCGGGGTCGTTACTGGCTATCGAAACTGTAGCTGTTTTTGTCCCTGAAGTAGTTAACGGATTAAAAGTGACCGTAAATGTTGTTGAGCCATAAGCAGCAACAGTTGAAGATAAGGGATCTGTCTTACTGAAATCGGCAGCATCGGTGCCACTAATGGTTACGGCCAAACTCGTCAATGAGGCTCCTCCGGTATTTTCAATGGTGTAGGTTCGGGTTCTTGATCCAGTGGCATCAACTGCTGAAATATCTGCTGAACCAAACTTTGTAAAATCTGAAAAAGAAGGTGTATTATCATTGATTGCTATCGTTGTACTGTTCCCTTTTATATTTATGTTTGGAGTAGCAGTATCTGTTGAAATAACAGGTATCCCGGTTCCTGTTGCGCCAGATCCGGGCGATCCTGTCCAACTTGTAACGTCGAGAATTGAGGGAGAACTTGAATTATTTGCCGAATAAAAAAATAAACTTGTACTGTTCTGGTCATTATCAATATTCCACGTAGATCCGTCGTTATAAAGAAAGTAGTTATCAGCACTCTTCCAATATTCAAATCCATTCAATTCCCCCTGATGAATATAGAGTGTATTGGCCGCACTTGGACTGGTAATCCCTGTGACTCCAAGGTTTTCAGGGGTATAACCATACCCATCGATGGCAAAGTCGTATACTCCTTCGTCGCTGTCGTCATTTATAACCGTTACTGTTGCTGTTTTCACACCATTACTTGAAGGATCAAACGTAACGGTGAACATTGTTGAAGAACTTGCAACAACTGTTGAGGAAGCAGGAGCAGATGCTGTAAAACCTACTCCCGGGGTAACAGTTATTCCAGTGATGTTCAGCGTAGCCGTTCCTTCATTATAAATTGTATAGGTACGTATGATCGACCCTGATAAAATATTCTGAGAACCGAATTTGGTGTGATTAAAAAATGAAGTACCTGTATTACCATCAAATATATCTGAACCATTTCCACGAATATAAATTTCCGGAGAACTAACGCCTGAGTAAATTGAAACTGTGATAGTAAAGCCATCAACTGAATTCCAACTAGTCAACATATCAGGTGAAACTACAGTCGCCATAAGAGCATCATTTGTTTCCACACTTTGTCCAGCATATGATACAGCAAACGTATAAGCACTTGTCCCATCATCCAATGTAGTACCAAGATTCCAATAGTTATTATTGTCAAAAGTTGCACATTTATCAGAATAAAGATAATAAGCACCATCTGCCCTTTTCCAATAATGATGACTAAAATATCCATGGGTTCCCTGTATCTCATATATTCCACTAACAGGTGATCCACCTTTTACCTCAACAAATCGAGGTAAAGCAGCATAAAGCCCACTTGAAAAAAGAAATAAAAGCCCCGTAAAGGCAATTACCTGTTTCCATTTTTTTAAGTAAAATCTTTTCATATTGTGCTGATTTAGTTTATGTTTTTCATTTATTACAAAAAAAAATTCATCCCGGGGGCCATAAAATTGCCGGTTTGCAGAAAATGCTGAACACCGGCCGGGAAAGAGGATTGAAAATTAAATAATCGTTTAAAAAAATCAGAAATACATTACACCCCCTAATCAAAGAATTTTTTGGAGCAATATATTTTAAATTTTTATGTTGAAACACCACGAAAGGGATTATTTAGTTAAACATCTGTTTTTTATGGCAGGCCGCTCCCGGCAGCCGGCTCGTTTTCTTTTTTTTCCCGCTTAAAAAATACATGTGCAAGGACTGTT
>CAZHKI010000153.1:0-1665 GCA_964533365.1 uncultured Maribellus sp.
TCGATTTAATAAATATATTGAGCAGATTTTCCATAATAGTCCTGAAGTTTTGTTAATTCTCGATAAGTTTACGGTTGCGGCTGCGTTGAACCCAAATAATAACACCGATGGTAATCAGCGCCATGGGCGGTAAAATCATCATTCCGTTATTGGCATAAAACCCTCCGTTGGCGATGTACCAGCTTTCGGGGATAACGCGAAACCCAAAAACAGTTCCTGAACCCAGGAGTTCGCGGAAAAAAGCGACAATAATCAGAATGGCGGCATAACCTGCCCCGTTTCCAATTCCGTCAAGGAACGACTGCCAGGGGCGGTTTCCCAGGGCAAAAGCTTCCAGTCGCCCCATCAGGATGCAGTTGGTAATAATCAGCCCCACAAAAACCGAAAGTTGTTTGCTGACATCGTAAACAAATGCTTTTAAAACCTGATCGACCAGGATAACCAGGGCGGCAATCACCACCAGTTGGACGATGATCCGGATCCGGTTGGGAATGGTATTTCGTAACAGCGAAATAATGACGTTTGCCAGGGCCAGTACGGCGATTACCGATATCGACATGACCACCGCCGGTTTTAATTGGGCGGTTACTGCCAGCGCCGAACAAATTCCCAGCACCTGAACCGTTATGGGATTACTGCTATTCAGCGGATCCGAAAGCAGTTTTAAGTTTTTCTTTGAGAATAATGGTTCGCTCATGGCTTATAAATTTTTCTTTTTTAAGAACTCCTGATAACTGGTAAAGTCGTCGAGGAGCATTTTTTCTAATCCTTTACTGGTAATGGTACCTCCGGAAATGCCGTCAACTTTATGTTCCTCCGGGGCTTCCTGACCAACTTTGGCAACAGTTACGGAAATCAGTTTCCCTGAATTGTCAAATAATTTTTTCCCAACAAAAGGGGCTTCAAAAGCCGGGGTTGCAATTTCTGCGCCCAGTCCGGGGGTTTCGCCCTGGTGGTCGAAATTGGCTCCGTAAATGGTGTTCATGTCGTCGTTTAATGCAACAAAACCCCAGATTGGCCCCCAAAGTCCGGTTCCGTATAACGGGAAAATGTATTTTAATCCTTCGCTGGTTTGACATTCAAAAACCGGAAGAAGCCTTTCTTCAGGCGTTTTGGCACGTTCCTTTTTCAAGTCGGTGGTAAAGGCATCCTGGCCTTCAACAATTTCGCCTTTTGCATTCACAACGTATTCCTTAACTATTTTTTCAGCATAAATATTTTCGGCATCGGCCACCGTGCTTGAAATATTAACGGAAGCAAGGATATTATGTTTTTTCTCAATTTCGAAATTTCTTTTCTGCATAGGCCTGAGCGCCATCGATACAGAGGCAAGTACAGCGGCAACCAGGATAACCATAATTGCTGCATATAAAACGGTGTAAGTATTACTGTTTCTGTTCATGATCTGTAATTTTTCAGTTAAACTACCGGCTGACGGTAGCTCTTTTCAGTCTGCGTTTTACATTACTGTTCACCACATAATGATCGATAAGCGGGGCGAAAGTATTCATCAGCAGGATGGAGAGCATCATACCTTCGGGATAAGCCGGATTGACCACGCGGATTAAAATGGCCAATAATCCAATCAGAAAACCGTAAATCCATTTTCCGGTTTCGGTTTGTGAACCAGAAACCGGATCGGTGGCCATAAATACGGCGCCAAAA
>CAZHKI010000153.1:1675-8332 GCA_964533365.1 uncultured Maribellus sp.
CGGCAGGGACATATAAACATTGCTGCCGGCAAAAATATTCAGAATTAATCCCATCACAGCCCCGCCGGCAAATGTGGAAACCATAATTTTCCAGCTTCCGATACCTGTTACAATGAGCAGTACTGCGCCAAGCAGAATGGCCAGAGTCGATGTTTCGCCGATTGATCCGGGGATAAACCCAAAGAATGCATCGGACACACTGAAATTAATATTTCCGGCGGCTGCATCGGCCATTGGAGTGGCACCGGTGAATCCGTCAATAACTTTGTCGGAATCTTTCAATGATACCCAAACCGAATTCCCCGACATTTGTGCAGGGTAGGCAAAAAACAAGAATGCCCTGGCAATCAGAGCCGGGTTCCAGATGTTCATCCCGGTACCACCAAATACCTCTTTCCCGAAAATTACGGCAAAAGCTGTGGCAATGGCAATCATCCACAGTGGGGTTTCAACCGGCATCACCAGTGGGATTAGCATCCCGGAAACCAGGAAGCCCTCGTTAATTTCGTGGCCCCGCAACTGTGCAAAAACAAACTCGATGCCCAGTCCCACAATGTACGATACAATAATAATCGGAAGCACTTTCAGCACACCAAACAAGAAGATTTCAAAAAAACCGGTGGAAGCCAGTTCCCCGATAGCTTTAAAATGCTGGTATCCCGTGTTGTACATCCCGAATAATAATGCAGGGACAAGCGCCAGTACGACAACGCTCATGGTACGCTTCAAGTCGATAAAGTCGTGAATGTGTGTCCCCGATTTTGATGTTTTTTTCGGGACATACAGGAAAGTGAAAAAACCATCGTGTACTGAATGCAGCCAGTGGTATTTGGCCCCTTTCTGAACCAACGGTTCTGTCCTTTCAAAAAAGTTTTTTATGAATTTCATGTATTCTGACGAATTTAGTTTCCAATGAAAAATTTATCCAAGCTCTTTTATCATGACGTCGATTCCGCTTCTTAAGATATCCTGTACTTTAATTTTCGAGGTACAGGCATATTCGCAGAGCGCCAAATCTTCTTCTACTACTTCGTAAATGCCCAGTTGTTCCATTTTGTCGATGTCGTTTACCAGAATGGCTTTGAGCAGGTAAACCGGCAAAATATCCATTGGCACCAGTTTTTCATATTGCCCTGTAAGGACAAATGCCCTTTCTCCGCCGTGCATGTTGGCATTCAGTTCGTATTCCTTTTTAGGGAAAAGACTGGAGAAGAATGTTTTTGAAGCGCTGAATTTGTCGATTCCGGGAGCTCCCCAACCAAGCAGTTCGTATTCGTCACCTTCGGGGATGACGGTAATCTGCGAGTCGTAAAAACCAAGGTAGCACTGTAATTTAACTTTATTTCCGGTGAGTACATTCCCACTGATTATCCGCTGGTTGTAATCCGCTGTATTCAGTTTACCGTCAATAATTGACTGAATGGGTGCACCCAGAATGGTTTCGAAGTATTTTGGTTTTTCCACTTCAGAGCCAGTAAGGGCAACTATTTTGCGGAAGTCAGTTTTCCCGGTTTCAAAAAGCCGGCCGATAAAAAGAACATCCTGAACATTAATGGTCCAAACCACGTCGCCTTTGTTGACCGGTGCAATGTGGTGAATCTGGATGCCAACATTCCCGGCAGGGTGTGGCCCCGAAAACTGCCTGATTTCGACATTTTTTAC
Source organism: uncultured Maribellus sp. (assembly GCA_964533365.1). Classification (GTDB taxonomy): domain Bacteria; phylum Bacteroidota; class Bacteroidia; order Bacteroidales; family Prolixibacteraceae; genus Draconibacterium. The sequence goes on from CAZHKI010000153.1 coordinate 3,338, forward strand.
CGAAGTGAAGATGGAATCCCCGCTGACCCCCAGATAAACTTTCCCGTCGGTTAACTTTTTCAGTGCGTTAATCCCGGTTTGAAAAACGGACAATTGGTTTTTCAGGATGAAATTATAGTCGGGGGCAAGTGGTGCCGTGTCGAAAGTGGTAACAAAAATATCGCGTGGTTTTTCGTTGGGCAAAGCCACAGTTCCGTATGGACGACGTTTAATAAACGGCCACATCCCGCTTTTCAACAGTTGTTCTTTGATTTCCTGCCCCGAAAGTGATTGCGGATCTGCCTTTTTAAAATCAGTAAACCCGGCATCGTTGTTGGTTTCAACCACAACTTCCAGAATTTTACGGCGTTCGCCGCGGTTGATGGATAATACTTTTCCTCCGTAAGGCGCAGCAAAAAGCACTTCCGGGTGGTATTTGTCATAAAACAAAGCATCACCTGCTTTTATCTCCTGATCAACCTTTACACACAATTTTGGTGAAAGTCCCGGAAAATCGGTGGGTTTTATCGCTACGGTTGCCGGTACAGGCAAGGTTTCCAGTACAGTTTCGGCATTCCCTTTTAGTTTGATATTCAGCCCTTTCCTTAACTTGATTATTTCTGACATTTTGTATTGAGAATGTTTTAATTTCAGGTGGGCAAAAGTAAATAATTAATTGTCTTTCTACAATCTTTATTTCTTAAACTTATCCCCTGCAAAAACATGTAACGGATTCAATATGTTCATTGTTGAGTGTTCTTTCGCGAAAATGATTTACTTTAATTCCAAAATAATTTTTGTTGTCATTTCAGATTAAATTAACATTTTTTACCCGTATTGGCACGATATTGTATTTTTGAACGTTTTTTACACTGTAATAAATTGAAAATGGGGAAATCTTTTTCATTGACATTGGGCATATTATTTTCAGCATGGTTTGCTGCCGCGCAAACTCAGAATTTTTATTATGAGGATGCGGTTTACAACGAAAACATCAAAACCGTGCTCATGTTCCGCGATGGTTTTGAATTATCGGAACCCATTTGGTTTATGGGCGAAGAAACCAGCCTGGTATTAAAATTCGACGATATTTCGGGCGAAATCAAAAATTATTATTACACCCTGGTTCATTGCGATGCCAACTGGAATGAAAGTTTTTTAATTCAGTCGGATTACATCGACGGATTTCCCGACAGCCCCGTTGACGATTTCCAACGCTCATTTAATACAACTTTTAATTATATCAATTATCGTATTTACCTGCCAAACGAAAACATGCAGTTTAAGATCTCGGGCAATTACGCTTTGGTGGTTTACGAAGATAACAACCGGGAGAAGAAAGTATTAACCCGGCGATTTTACGTAGCCGAAGATTTGGCCAGAATTGAAGGGACCGTACGCAGGGCTACGCTCGACGCTTTTAAGGGTGAAAACCAGGAAGTTGATTTTACCGTTTTTCATGACTTACTTGAAATTAGAAATCCACGCGAAGAGGTAAAAGTGGTGATTATGCAAAATAACCGCTGGGACAATGCCGTACGCGATTTGAAACCGCTTTTTATCCGCGATCGACAGTTAATTTACGATTACAGCCGTGAAAATGTGTTTGTGGCCGGGAACGAATTTCGCTTTTTCGATATCCGGACCAATCGGATAAATGGAGAGAACGTGGCTTCCACTCAGTTTTTCAGGCCCTATTATCATAAAACACTGATGACCGATGAGGTGCGGGCCAACAAAAAATATTTTTCATACCGTGAAATGAATGGCAATTATGCAATAGAAAGCCAGGATAGGGTGAATGATTTTGATACGGAATGCGACTATGTTTTTGTTCATTTTACACTTCCGCTCGAATCTATCCTGCTGGGCGGGACGGTTAATGTTTTTGGCGCATTAACCAACTGGAATGCCAATAAAAGCAACGAAATGACCTGGAATTTTGAAAACAGCGCCTACGAACTGACTCTTTTGCTCAAACAGGGGTACTACAATTTTCAATATGTTTATGTGCCACAGGGTGCAAAAACAGCCGATCACAAAAACCTCGAAGGCAGTTTTTGGGAAACCGAAAACGACTACCGGATTTTTGTATATTATCGCGACCTGGCTGGCCGTTACGACCGGTTGATTGGCTACCGTCAGCTAAATTCGCTGACCAACCGGAATTAGCCGGAAAAGGTTTGATTCTTAAAAAAACCGGGGAACTTTTAACTTACGACCCTTAAATATCCCTGGCCTTCGTTAAATGGTAATACGAACCAGAAATTACTGCCAACCCCGGGTTTTGATTCCATTTCGAGTTCGCCACCCATGAGTTTAATATAGTGTTGTGCAATCGGCAATCCAATTCCTGATCCCGAAGTAGTTTCGTTCACCTTGTTTCTTATCCTGTAAAAACGGCTGAAAATATTATCGGTTTCTTCGAGTGGGATGCCAATTCCGGTATCGGAAACTTTAAACTTAACCGCTTCGTTCCGAATCATTTCATAACCAATAATTATTTCACCTTTCAGCGTGTATTTAATGGCGTTGTCAATCAGGATTGAAAGCGCTTCGCGGAGGAGCTGTGAATCGGTCACAAAACCAAATACCGGATTGGGCACATCCATATTAATCTTGAGTCTGACAGGCTTTGTGTCCGGAATCTGGGTAATGAAGCGGTTGTAAATATCGCGCAGCAGGGTGTTAATTTTGCAAAAATTCATGTTTACATCCACCGCGCCGGTTTCAATTTTTGAAAGGTGAATGGTGTTTTCGATCATGTTCATCAACTGTTGCCCGTTTTGCGTAATGGCGTCTGAAAGTTCCATTTTTTCGTCCATCCCGACTTCGATTTCGGCTAACATGCGTGTGAAATTGGTAATGATGTTCAAAGGAGTCCTGATTTCATGCGAAAGGTTGGCAAGAAATGCCGATTTGAGCCGGTCGGATTCCTGTGCTTTTTTCAATGCTTTTTCAAGGTTGAACTCGGCTGTTTTCCGTTTGGTAATATCGCGTGCCACCGAAATAACCGAGTGCGTATTGAGCCGGGCCAGCCGCATTTCAAACATAAATGTCCCGTTATGGGTGTTCAGCGAATATTCAATAGTTTCGATGGTGTTGTATTTCAGACAGTTTTGTATGCATGCATAGATTTTGTCGGCCATGTTGTCGGGGAAACCGACATTGTAAATGTTATTCCCAATGATGTTGATATCGTCGATTTTGAGCAGGTCGCTTTCCTTGATGACAAAATCTTCGTAAATGCCGTCTTTATCGATAACAAAAAAGATGTCGGGGATAGCTTCCAGTAAAACTTTGTAACGTCGTTTGCTGACTTCGAGTTCGGCAATTTTTTGTTTGATTTTTGTAATGTCTTCGAATATAAGGAAAAATTTATAAAAATCGGGTTTGAGTATGGTTACTCTGAACCACTTTTCGAGGTTCTCAGCATGAAATTCAATTGTTTTCTGACTGGAAAAAAACAGTGCTTTGTTTACGTCGAAATAATTGTTAAACAGCAAATTAAAGATATAGGCGGCTTCCTGGTGCTGAACTTCGTGTAAATTGATTTTAAAAGTGGATTCAAATGTGTTGTTGATTTTTTCGATCCACAAATTGACAATGTTTTCATCTTCATCGCGTTCGGCCCTGATTTGTGCAATGGCCAAGTTTGATTCCTGAATCACTTTATTCAGGCTTTGTCCGGTTGTCTTTATTTGGCCCGAAAGGATTTTTATACTGGATTTATATTTAATACGGATGAGAAATGAAACTGTAAAGAAGGCCGCAAGAATGAACATTGGATGGATTACAGGAGGATTGTATGATGAGAAAGAATTGAACAAATGGTTTGCTTCATGCAATTGCAGGCCAATTGTGAAAAGGGATAATATAAAATATAGAATCAGAATAGAGTCTGATTCTGTGAAAAATAAGAGTAGAAGAGAACCCCCAATTAACCACCAAACCGAAGAGAAAACCGTTTCTTCCATGGGTGGATGGTGGCTGAAATCGGAAATATAAAAGGCATAAATAAAAAGGGGGACGAAAAAAATTGTGAAAAGAGTGGATTTAATTTTCCCGTTGATGATAAATACAAAAGCCAGTAAACCAACAACAACGATACCCAAATTGCCGAGGATGTTACTGTTTCCCTGGTTGGTGATGATGTGCCATACAAGATTAATGAATGCACTAATCAGTACAATTGAATATACAACCAGTAATTGGAACAGTTGTTTCTTTTCCCCGGGTTGATTCCCTGGCCATAGTTTTTCGGCTATTCGGTCAGTAAAAGATTTGTCCAAAGTTGTTGTTTTTACTGTAAAGTTACAATTTCAAAGCTATTTCATTTGGTTTCACAAATAAAAAAGTTTTTTTCTGTGCTGGTTTAAAAATATGACAATTGTTTTGTTTTTGTATTAAAAAAATAAAGAATTGAATTAGAGGTACTTGAAAAGGCACAAAAAATCAACTCCCTGATTTTTGTTATAATTTTAAAAATACTGATTTCATAGCTTTGCAAAAAGAAAATTGTAATAACATAAAATAAGATCACTATGCCCAAAGGAATTTTTAATGTACCGGTTGCAAAAAACGAACCCGTCAGGAGTTACGCGCCGGGCACACCTGAACGAGCGGAATTAAAAGCAATGATTGCCGAATTGAGAACGAAGGAAATTGAGTTTCCCATGATAATAGGAGGGGAAAAAGTTTATACCGATCGGAAAATCAGAATTTTCCCTCCCCACGACATCAATCATACGCTTGGTTATTATTATCAGGGCGGAGCCACACATGTGAAAATGGCCACCGAAGCGGCTTTGGCAGCAAGGGAAAAATGGAGTTCCTTATCGTGGCAACACCGCGCTTCCATTTTCCTGAAAGCCGCTGATTTAATTTCGGGGCCGTATCGTGCAAAAATCAATGCGGCAACGATGTTGGGCCAATCGAAAAATGCGTTTCAGGCTGAAATTGATGCTGCCTGCGAATTAGCCGATTTTTACCGTTTTGGAGTACAGGTGATGACCG
>CAZHKI010000154.1:0-8317 GCA_964533365.1 uncultured Maribellus sp.
TTCACGGGCAATGTCTTTTATGGTAACAAGTCCGCTTTTCATGGTCTGTTCGCATGTTTAGTTTTGGTCAATTGTTTTCTTTTGCATCGAAATCCCTGATTCACCAACCTCCTTTCCCATTTTGTAATTGGTTACGATAATCTCGTTGATGGCATGTCGTTTCGCGGCATTCGAATTTATCATTCTTTTGGCAGGAATCCGAAAGATTTGGAAATTATTATACAGTTGGTCAAAAAAATTATCGTCCGGGTTGGTATTTTTCGGGTCTGAATTGCTCAGCATCAGTTTTGCGCCACATTTATCGAGCCGGTGAAAAAGATCGGCAAGCCGGGTTTGATCGACATCGGTAAATTTATATTTACTGTACGAGGTAAAACCCGAGGTTTTGCTGATGGGTCGGTAAGGCGGGTCAAAATAAACAAACGAATGGGTTTTGATGCCGGGCTCAATGGTTTCGAACCCTGCATTTCTGATTTCAGCAATCTGTAACAGTTGCGAAGCTTTCTGAAGGACTTCAGCATTGACTATCTGCGGGTTTTTGTATTTCCCGGCCGGTACATTAAACTCACCCCCCGAGTTAAACCGGAAAAGCCCGTTAAAACAAGTCCTGTTCAGAAAAATAATTTGTGCAGCCCGTTCAATCCAGGTTTCGGAATACCGGGAAAAATTGAACCCGGGCTTAGCACTGTTAAACCGGCCCCTTACTTCGTAAAAAAAATCATGCTGCTGTTTTTCATCCAATGCCCGGTATTTCTTTTGGAACGAATCCAGATATTCCATAAGCCTGGAAACATCCTGCTGTACAACACGATAAGTCAGAATCAGTTCTTCGTTGATATCGCAAAGTGTTGCCGAACGAAAATTGTATCGCCCGGCCAGGTTGAAAAAAACAGCCCCCCCCCCCACAAACGGTTCATAATAATATTGAATGTTACCCGTCTTTAATTCTTCCGGATAAAATTCACTGAACTTTTCCAGTAATTGCCCTTTACCTCCGGCCCATTTTAAAAAGGGTTTTCCCGAAGTAAACGCATCGGAATTTTTTACCTGATTATCTAACGAATGATTGTTTCCCTTCATATTCTGTATTTCATTTGACAATGTAAACATTCAGTTAGTCCGAAACAAGACTTTCCCGGCATTTCTTCCTGATTTTTTAGTCTGTAAAAGGGATAATTTATCCACTCTTTTCGTCCCCCTGAAAAAAAAATTCTGCCGGCCTGATAAAAACCCACCAGCAACCACCTGTTTTATAACATATTCAATGCAAACGTCACCGCAAACGTTTGCGGTAAACCAAGTGTTAAAAAAACCAAAAAAAACAGTCCGGTTTATCTAATTTCGTTTGCGAATTTAAGTTTTGGCTGAACTAAAAGCGATGTAAACTGTTGATTTTTTGCCATTTGTTGAATTGCTTTTTTTATAAACAAAACAGAAGAATTCATAAACTAATAATGTAAAAAATGAGGATTATTCGAAAAAACCTTAACGTTATTTTGTTTTTTGCTGCCCTGCTGGTTACTGCGACCGGGTTTGCGCAACAAAAAACTATTACCGGGAAAGTGACCGATTCACAAAACGGCGAACCTTTGCCCGGGGTTACCATTGTCATTAAAGGCACCACAGTGGGAACCATTACCAACTTCGATGGAATTTATTCCATATCTGCTGAACCCGGCCAAACCCTGGCTTTTTCGTACATCGGGTACACCGCCCAGGAAAGAGTTGTCGGGGTTGCCAATACCATCGACATCCAACTGGCCCAATCGGTTGAAAGACTGGAAGAAGTGGTTGTGGTGGGTTACGGTATCCAAAGGAAGAGAGAGATTACCGGTTCCATTGCAAAAATCGACAGCAGGAACATTGAAGACAAACTGGCCTCATCGTTTGAAGGGACCCTGGCCGGACAAGCTTCGGGAGTAAGTGTAACAACCGGCAGCGGGATGGCTGGTTCCGGATCCATTATCCGTGTAAGAGGTGTGGCTTCGATCAACTCGGCCGGCGACCCCCTGTATGTAGTGGACGGAATTCCCATTACCAACGACATTTTTGGCCTGGGTGGACGAACAGGCGGGATGAACCTCAACCCCCTCTCCTCGATTAATCCCAACAACATTGAATCAATTGAAATTCTGAAAGATGCTTCGGCTACCGGGATTTACGGTTCGCGGGGTGCCAACGGGGTTGTGATTATTACCACTAAAAAAGCAAAAGGAAATGATTTGAAAGTGGAGTTCAGCACCAAACAAAGTATCAGTAATCCCACCAAAAAAGTAAATATGACCAACTCGGCCGAGTGGTTGCAACTGTACCAGGAAGCCTGGGAAAACGACGGAAAAACCGGAGTGCCTAATGGATTACCGGGCGGGTTAACCTGGGCAGAAGCCCAAAAAAATGATACCGACTGGTGGGAAGAGGTAACCCGGACCGGCTACAAACAGGATTATAACCTGAGCGCCAATTTCGGCATTATCGACCATTTAATTGCAAGAATGAACTGGGGTTTTACCAACGACCGTTCGTATCTAGTAAAAAATGACATGGAACGGAACAACATCGGGTTAAACCTGAATTTTGCACCTTCCAAAAAATTCAATACAACCCTTTCGTCGTCGGTGGCCCAAACTTCAACCGTGCTCCCCGGCAATCCCTGGGATGGCGGACTGGGTTCGGCCATGGGTTATGCCCTCCCGATTTATCCGATTTACAATTCCGACGGCTCTTTTTTCCGCGGTGGCGGAAATTCAGGCAACCCGGTGATGGTTAACAAACTCAGGGATGACAAAAACAACGAATTCAGAACCATCAACAACCTGACAATCTTTTATATGCCGACCACAAAACTTTCGTTCAACTTTAACGGCGCCCTCGATTACATGGACTTTAAAAACATGGGATTGGAACGGGGAGCCATGAGAACTTCGGGCCTGGATTACCGCTGGGAAAACAACCGGAAAGTTTATAACCTGAACTATAACCTGGTGGCCAATTACGACTTTATGCTCGACAACAAAGACCACGACTTAAAAGCCATGCTGGGCCACGAACTCCAGGAATCGCTTACAACCGGGCGAAACACCAACTGGGACGAAAGTCGCGAAGTGGTGGAAAGCTCCGAAAAACTGAGAGACGAACGCTGGCGGTTCATCAGCTTCTTTGGCCGGTTGAACTACATGTACAAAAACCGCTACATTGCACAGGGAACCTTAAGGAGCGATGGCTCGTCCCGATTCGGTAAAAACAACAAATACGGGTATTTCCCCACTGTTGCACTGGGTTGGATTATGACCGAAGAAGATTTTCTGAAAGGAAACGAATGGCTGTCGTTCCTGAAGCTGAAAGCCAGCTATGGGATAACCGGGAACTCAAATATTCCCAACTACGAGCACATTGGTACATACCGGCTTTCGACCACCGACAATCAAAAATACAACGGGTTGCCCATCCGGTATCCCGAAAAATTTGAAAACCCCGATTTGAAATGGGAAACCACAAAAAGCTACGATCTTGGGCTGGATGCCCGCCTTTTCGATGGAAGAATAACAACCGAAGCCGCTTACTACTTTAAAAAATCGGAAGATGTATTTATCAACGTTGCTATTACTTCCACCTCGGGATACGGAAGCCAGTGGCAAAACATTGCCTCCATTGAAAACGAAGGGTTTGAATTCAGCATTACCACCAAAAACCTCGTGGGCGCTTTCGAATGGGATACCCAGTTCAACATCACTACCCTGAGGAATGAAGTAACCGACGTGGGCGGATTAACCACCGAAGAAATTGGCGGTGGAACCAACGACACCCGCATCCTGAAAGGATATCCGGTTGGGACAAACCGCCTGGTAAGGGTCTCAAGAATCGACCCTGCCGACGGACGCCCGGTTTACCTTGATAAAAAAGGAAACGAAACAAAAACCTACAAATTTGAAGGAGAAGAAGGTTTTGCAGTGGCAGCAGGTAAAGTCATTCCCGATTTCACCGGCGGTTTCACTAACACATTCCGCTATAAAAACTTCGAATTAAGCGGGCTTTTCACTTTCAGTGTCGGCGCCCAGATTTACGATTCCTCTTCAAAAAGACAAATGGGACTGGCCTCCGACTGGAACTTCCGCACCGATATTTTCGACCGCTGGCGCAAACCGGGCGATATCGCAAAATACCCGAGAATGTCAACACAGGGCTCAACTTACGGGAAAGACGGGGAACAGTGGTTTAACTCAACCATGTGGCTGTTTAACGGCGACTACCTCCGGCTGAAAAACCTCACGTTCACCTACAATATTCCGCCTCGTATTCTGGAAAATTACGGAATTTCAACAGCCAGGGTATTTGTTTCAGGAACCAACTTGCTGACCTTCACCAAATACCCGGGTGCCGACCCCGAAGTGGCCCGCGATCACGACGATCCGAGAGACCGGAACATGAGCGCTAACGTGAGCTTCCTCACCCCTCCGCAGGAAAGGATTATGACCTTTGGTTTAAACGTTTCATTTTAAAAGATTTACACTCATGAAAAAAAGATATTTCATATTCATGCTCATCATCGGGATATTGTTTTCGGGCTGCGAAAGTTTACTTGAAATCGACCCGGTTGATGAAGGAGTGATCCTGGAAGACGATGCCATCAAATCCAAACAGGATCTTCAGGAACTGCTCAATGCCGCTTACGATGTCGTCAACGGATTCTACGGCGGACGTTTTCAACGAACCTCGGAACTGCTGGCCGACAATGTGGTGCTGCGCGACGGGATTACCGACGAAATGGTAAACATTTACAAACGTTATACAACCGGCTATTTTACCGACAATGAATCGTATGAACAGGCGTATATCTGCATCCTGCGTTCCAACCTCGTTTTGGAACACCTCGAAGATGTGACCGGGATGACAGCCGACGATTCAAAAAGAATGACAGCCGAAGCCAAATTCCTGCGCGGAATTGCGCATTTTGCCGTGGTTCGTTTATTCGCCCAACCGTATGGTTATACCGCCGATAACAACCATCCCGGTATTGTAATCAAAACCAACACAAAAGTTGAACTGTTGCCGCGGAATACAGTTGCCGAAGTGTATCTGCAAATTCTGGCTGACTTAACCGATGCTGAGAACAATTTACCGGATACCAACTCGGGCTTTGTGTATGCCACCAAATGGGCCGCCAAAGCTGCGCTGGCACAGGTTTATTTCCAAATGCACGATTATGACAAAGCTTATACAAAAGCTTCGGAAGTAATCAACAGCGGCGCCTTTACGTTTGTTACCGATTTTGAGAATTACAGTTCCAATACCACTGAAGCCATTTTCAAACTGGTTTCCAACGAAGCCTCGGGGAAAAGGGTTGGCGGCGACTTTGGCGTTTTTCGTTCCGACGGCACCAACATCCCGAACATCCGCGTTGCTCCCGACGTGTACAAAAATGTCATCAAAGCCGGCACAGGCGACCAGCGCATCAATGGCTGGTACCAGGTTTTCTACGCAGGAGCTGCCAACGAGTACGTGGCATTCACCAAATTTAATTCCGAGTTCCCGGTTGTTCCCGTTTTCCATTTAACGGAAATGAAACTGCTGCGTGCCGAATCTGCCATGTTAAAACCTTCGGTGGATAAAGCCACTGCCATCCAGGATGTGAACCACATCAGGGAACGGGCTTATGGCAATACTTCGAGAAACCTGTTGCAAACAGCAGAAAATGCCGCGGTACTGAATGCTGCCCGCACCGAAAGACGCCTTGAACTGATGGGCGAGGGCTATCAGTTGCACGACCTGAAACGGCGCGGTGCGGCTGGTGAAGATATCGTCATCCGCGGAGTTGACTGGGACTACGTTGGACTGGTTATCCAGTTTGGAGCTTCAGAGCCCAATGAATTATTTGTTGCAAATCCAGAACCGAATTAAAAAACAATTGAACAATGAAAAAGATATTTTGGATATTACTATTTCCTGTGCTGATTTTATCCTGTCAGCAAGATGAAATTCCACCCATCGGCGAACGGACAGATTACATTTCCATGCTGTCCGGTACCTGGCAAATGACTAAATTCGTCCAGATCGATGCCGATGCCGAATCGAAAGGATTTCCAAAGTTTGCCACAGAGAAAGACCTGACCGATGTTTTTCCGGATCATTCCTACACCACTTTCTCCATTACGTTCAAAGCCGATGGGACTTTTACCACCAACAAAGGAACATCGTACATGCAATTTCCGGAAAGCGGAACCTGGAAAGTTGACAACGACGACTATCCCTCGGCCCTTGTCCTGACCAGTGGAAATACAACCCAAAACGTTTCTCTGGGCAGCCTCGCCGATGTTATCGTGGGAAAAGTTCAGTTCAGGGAAGAACGGAAACAGACCGATACCGGCAAGGTTAAAATCAAATACATTTATTCTCTTACTAAAAATTAGGGCGCCATGAGAAAAATAATCATACTAATCATTACTGTACTGGGAACTTTTGGGCTGAAAGCGCAAAATGCTGCGCCCAAGTTTACCGTAACTCCCTCCGAAATTGACGCATTGACCGAAAACGTCACCATCGTGTTCGACGTAACCGGGTCAGCCGTTCAGGGGCTCACCGATGTTTACATCTGGTCGTGGGCGCCCGGGCTTTCGCCGTCGGAAATGATGCTGGTGTACGACCAGGGGTCACCCAGTTGGGGAAGTATTTCGCCCAATGCCAAATTGGATCCGGTTCCGGGCGATCCCAACAAATTCATGCTCAAGCTCCCGAAAACCGTTACCCGCGCCGGGGTTCAGGTTACTTTCAACAATGTGGCCGAATTGTTTGGCGTTGGCGACACTCCGGGACGAATCAAGGAATTTGGGTTTTTGCTCCGTTCACAGGACGGCAGCAAACAGACCCCGGGCGATATGGCCACGTCCGTTACCCTGCTGCCACTCGAATTCGAATCGGCTTACTTCCGGACTTTCCCTGCAAAAGTTTCAAATAAAGACATCGTAACGGCTTATCTTAACCTGAACCTGATGGAGTCTTCGGAAAACCAGAAATTAAAAGTGGCTGCCAACATTAAAGCACATATCGCGTTGTTGTCGGAATCGGGGACACGGTTAATAGAAGCAAGTAACCTGGGAACGACTTTTACTACCGAAAAAGAATATGCAATTTCATTTCTGGCCTCTGCACTGGGAAGTTTCCCAAGCGGAACTTCACTGGCCAATGTCGCCTCGTGCCAAATCGTCTTCTCCGGTGAAGTTTACAATCAGGATGGAACAACGGAAACGGTTGAAACTAAAATTTTCGAGTTTGATTTTCAACCATACGAATAAACGATGGACAATCAATAAAAATTGAAAAAGTATGAAAAACTGGATAAAATATATTGGATTTCTTTCCATCATCGTCATGTTGTCGTCGTGCATGGAGGATATCGGTGACTTCACGGTAAACGGAGAAGCTATTACCGGCTTCGAACTCGCGAGCCCCGAAAATAACGACACCATTAAAATCAACACCAGCGCACTGACCGAAACGTATGTTTTCAGTTGGGGAGAAGCAGAGTCGGGTCTCGGCAGCGCGATTGTTTATACCATTCTGTTTGATAAAGCCGATGGCGATTTCTCGAATCCCATCTGGTCGAAAAAAGCAGACAATGCCGGCGCCGAAGCCAAGGCAACTTTAACGTTCGACGAATTGAAACAGGTTTTCACCGCTTCGGGCGCCTCCGGAACGGCCTCGGTCAAATGGAGTGTTAAGGCCGAAAATGGTTCGCCCAATGTGAAAACAGCACAAGTGGCCAGCTTCGTAAAAATCGCGTTAAGTACCGATGGCGTCAGCAATTTTCAACTGGTGAGCCCGCTCGACCAAAGTGTGCTTGCATTCGACGGGACCAAAGAAAACGAAATCTTCGCCTTCGACTGGAACGACGCAACAGCCACTTCAGGAAATGTAACGTACAAATTTTTAATCGACCAGTTGAATGGCAACTTTTCCGACCCGCTGCTGACACTCGATTCCGACAACAACGGAAAAGAAAGCAAAGTATCGAAAACCCACGGCGAATGGAAAGCTTTGCTTGAACAGAATAATCTGGCGGCTGGTCCGTATAAATGGACGGTTAAAGCCATTAGCTCCGATTTGGAATGGATGAAAGAAGTGTTCCAGGTGTATTTTGAATTTGCAAACTGGAAAAAACCCATTTACATTGTTGGCGCAGCAACTTCAGTTGGCTGGGACATCAACAATGCACTGGAAATGAACTTTGCCGCACCCAACGTATGGACCGGCGTGTATGAACTGAAAGCCGGTGAAGATTTCAAATTCTTCCCCGAAAAAGGAAGCTGGGACAACGGAATTGGGG
>CAZHKI010000155.1:0-8240 GCA_964533365.1 uncultured Maribellus sp.
TATTCTGAAGAAACACAACGTTTACATTTCGGGATTGGGATATTATCCGAACCCGCTGGATGCCGATGTGAAGCAGGCGGAATACTTCATTGAGCACATCAAAAAGGTGATTAAGGCTGCGGCAAAACTGGGAGTTCCGGTGGTGAATACTTTTATTGGCCGCAACCCGAAAAAGAGCGTGGAAGAAAATCTGGAAAAATTCGCAGAAGTTTGGCCGGCAATTATCAAAGAGGCTGAAGAAAATAATGTGAAAATTGGTATCGAAAACTGTCCGATGCTGTTTACCCGCGACGAGTGGCCTGGCGGAAAAAACCTGGCTACTACACCGGCCATCTGGCGACGGATGTTCGAAATTATTCCCAGCCCAAATTTCGGTTTGAATTACGACCCGTCGCACCTGGTTTGGCAGCAAATGGACGAGGTTAAACCCATTTACGAGTTTCGTGAAAAGCTATTTCACATTCATTTGAAAGATGTGAAAGTTTACCGTGAAAAGCTGAATGAAATGGGAATAATGGCCTACCCGCTCGAATACCATTCACCTAAAATTCCCGGACTGGGCGATGTGGACTGGCGCGGGTTTTTCTCGGCGCTTACGTCGGTAAAATACCGGGGCCCGGTTTGTATCGAAGTGGAAGACAAAGCTTTTGAAGGCTCCGAAGACGATGTCAAAACAGCCATTCTTACCAGCCGGAATTATTTGCAACAGTTTCTGGGATAAGTAACCGTTTAATAGGAATTTGATCCGCAAATCTCGTCCAGGGGTTTGCGGATTTTTTTGCGCAGTTTGTAGTCGTCGGGCGGATAACCCAGCGTTATAACCAAACCGATTTTTTTCTTATCCGGAATTTTCAGCAACGCTTTGATTTTCTTTTCGTCGAACCAGCCAATTATGCAGGTTCCCAGTCCTAATTCAGCGGCCTGAAGGCAAAAATGGGCGGCGGCTATTCCAATGTCGTACATCGGATATTCCTGGTTTTTTAAGCTGCCGCCAATTTGCGCAATCAGTTTGGGCTTTTCAATCACCAAAACCGCAATCACCGGGGCCTGCACCGCGCCGAGCCGCGAGAGGGCGAAGCCCAGCACCACATTTTTTAATTCCAGGTTGTCAACCAGAATCATTCTCCAGGGTTGCGAATTGCAAGCCGACGGCGCCAGGTGTACAGCTTCCAGGATGGATTCCATTTTTTCACGTTCAACCGGTTTTTCCTGGTATTTGCGCACACTTTGCCGCTGATTTACCAATTCCTGAAATGTCATACTTTTCAATTTTTTACAGTTTGCTAAAATACAATCTTTTTTTTCAGCTCTTCCAAACTAAACCATTCCATAAAACTCACGTACAAACCAACACGTTTTACAGTTTATTTCAACATCGTTTAAAATTGTCATTGTTCATCAAAAATTAAAATTATGCCTGACAGTGTTTACAAAGTAATTGAATTGGTGGGAAGCAGCACCGAATCGTGGGAAAAAGCTGCCCAAAATGCCATCGACAAGGCATCGAAATCGTTGCGCGATTTACGGATTGCCGAAGTAGTCCAGATGGACATGCACCTGAAAGACGGTAAAGTGGAATGTTACCGTACGAAATTGAAAGTATCCTTCAAATATGAAGGGTAAATGTTGGGGTTAACATTTTTTAAAATCAAAGGCAGGATGTTGGGTTTTATATCCTGCCTTTTTTATCAGAAGTTTTGCCGGAACAGACATATTTTAATTAGTTTTTCTTCAACTACGAGGTAATACTTTTTCTTTGACAGGATGTTTTGTGTATTTAATTCATTGAAAAATACTAATATAAACTTAAATCAAATTAAATGAAACGCAGGATTTTTATTCGAAACAGCGCGCTGGGAAGTTTGGCGCTCACCATTCCGGCCATCCGGAGTTTTGGCAGCAATTTTTCGCCTGGTTACCATATCCCGCGCCGGGTTTTGGGAAAAACCGGTGAAAAACTGTCGGTCATTGGTTTTGGCGCCATCATGTTGAACGATAATCCGCAGGACTTTGCCAACGAACTGGTTGCCAAATCTTTCGACCTGGGTGTGAATTATTACGATGTGGCGCCCGGTTACGGTACAGCCCAGGAGCGGCTTGGCCCGGCATTAAAACCTTACCGTAAAAATTGTTTTTTGGCGTGTAAAACTCAAAAACGAAATGCTGCGGAAGCTCAAAAAGAACTGGAAGATTCGCTCCGTAAACTTGAAACGGAGCATTTTGATTTGTACCAGTTGCACGCGCTCAGTTCAGTGAAAGAAGTGGAACAGGTTTTTGCTCCCGGCGGCGCGATGGAAGTATTGGTGAAAGCCCAAAAAGAAGGGAAAGTAAAACATCTCGGGTTTTCGGCTCACTCGGTTGAAGCATCTTTGCTGGCCATGAAGAACTTCAGGTTCGATTCCATTTTGTTTCCCATCAATTTTGCCTGCTGGCACGGTGGCGATTTTGGGCCACAGGTTTATGCCGAAGCCGAAAAACAGGGAATGGGAATCCTGGCATTAAAAGCGATGGCGCTTACCCGGCTCGGGCAGGGCGAACAAAAAGTTTACAAAAATGTGTGGTACAAACCCATTGCCGATGAGGAGATCATGAAAATGGCCCTGAAATTCACCCTTTCGAAAAATATTACCGCGGCTGTTCCGCCCGGGCAAAATACCCTTTTTCTGAAAGCGCTGGAATTCATGAATGAATATGAACCCATTTCAGGCGAAGAAACCGATAAATTACTGTCGCTGGCTAAAAATACCGAACCCATTTTTATGCACGCCTGATTTTATTTTTTTAGCTAATTCCGCTTTAAATGCAGGCAAAAGATGCCATCAAAACAGATGAAAATCAAAAAGATGGCATCTTTTTTTTAATTTATTTTTAAACTGTCGTTGTTGTCCCAGGTGTAGTTCCATTTTTTCATGTATTCACTCCCCGGCAAAAATGAATCGTTGGTTTTTTTAAGCCATTCCTGTAATTGTTTTTCAAGGTCCGACTGGATATACACATACTCGTCGAGTCCCAGCAGGTTGTTCATCTGAAAAGGATCGAGTACATTGTCGTATAGCAACCACGGGCCGTTTAAGTCGCGCACGTAGGTGAACCGCTTGCTTCGTACGCCGCGGTATTCGCGTCCGCCCTGGCTGTAGTTCCATTGGTGAAATGGAACCGGGCATTGAATCAGCACCGATTCGTGTTTTGGTTTCTCCTCCCCTGTAATGATTTTCGAACAGTCCGATCCTTCCACGGTTTCAGGGATTTCAATTCCAGATAATCCCAACAGTGTGGGCAGAATATCGGGAGTATTTACGGGAGCTTCCACAATTTTTTTAGTATTTCCGAATTTTTTGGGAAACCGTAACAAAAACGGGACTTTTATCGATTCGTCCCAGGGTTTTTGTTTTTTCACCTGCCCGTGCGAATACAACATGTCTCCGTGGTCGGAGGTAAAGACGAAAAGGGTATTTTCTGCAATTCCCGATTTTTCAATGGCTGTGAGTAAAAGGTTCAAACATTCGTCGAGCGCTGCAATGTGGGCGTAGTAGCCCGCAATGTCAATCCTTGCTTTTTCACGCAATTCGTCGGGTACGTTGGGACGTACCTCAATTTTTTCCGGAGAAAACATTTCCCGGTATTTTTCGGGAGCAGTTTCGTAGGGTTCATGCGGAGGACCCCACGAAAGGAGCAAAAGAAACGGTTTTTTACCTTTTGATTTTTCGGAAATGTAGCCGATGGCCGATTGGGTTTGGGCAATGGCGTCATAACCGTCCCATTGAAGTTTTTCGGCAGAATCGGCGTAATAGAAGGAATTGTTGTAATCGTGCGTACATTCCAGTACCTGCCAGAAATCGAAACCCTGGCGCCGTTCTTTGGGGATAAATTTCTTTCGTGCTTCGAATGTTTTTTCGTCCGGTTCGTGGCCGTTCAAATGCCATTTCCCAATGTAACCGGTTTCGTAACCAGCCTGTTTGTAAATTTTGGCCAGTGAATTTGCATCCGGGTTTAATGATTTGTCGTTGTAAAAAACACCGTGCGTTAGCGGATACTGGCCGGTTAACAAGCTGGCGCGGTAAGGACAGCAAACCGGGCACCCTGATATGGCGTTGGTAAAAACCACACTTTCTTCAGCAAGTTGGTCGAGTGTGGGTGTATGAAGCACCGGATTACCATTGTACCCAACATCCTGCGCGCGCCACTGGTCGGCAAAAACAAAAATCACATTAGGCTTTTGAGATTTCTGGTTACAGCCTATAAATATCACGCTTGTGATGGCAATTAACAGGAACAGTCTGGTCCAATTTTTCATTTTACAACTTTTTGATGATAAAGTTAATACCCGAAATGAAATATGAAAAAAGAAAAAAGCGGCATCTTTTTACAGATACCGCCGGGAATTTTAGCCAACGAAGCAGTGTGGCTGATTTATTTAGAACTAACTGAACGGTCGAAGAACATTGTTTTCATAGCATTGAAAAACAAAATGAAAAAATTACAAAAGATATGCCAAAAGGATACCCATAAAACATGCTGCTTAGCATGTCGACAGTAAATTTTGTGTGAAATAATCAGAATAAAAATTTTATCGGTAATCCTTCAGGTAGCTTAAAATCTAAACAGTAGAAACTGTGTTGATCAATAGCCGGATAACCTTTTCCACGTTTTGATTGAATACATTCAGTACTTCTTCCCAGGTGACCGGGTTTTCGCCGGTTTTCCAACTGTCGTAATCGGTACTTAAAGCAACCGCTGCGTAAGGAATCCCGAGTTCGTTGGCCAGGATACATTCGGGAGCCACCGACATGTTGATGACATCGGCGCCCCACATGCGGAACAGGTTTGATTCGGCACGGGTGGAAAAACGCGGGCCTTCGATGGTAATTACTGTGCCTGAAGGATGGAAACACAGGTTTAGTCCGGCGGCTTTTTGAATCAGTTTCGAACGTAACTCCTGATTGAAAGGATCGGCCATGGGCGTGTGCTGTAAAGTGTTGTTTTCAAAGTGGTCGAAAAAAGTGATATCACGGTGCCGTGTAAAATCAATAAACTGGTCTAATATAACCAGATCGCCTCGTTTGATTTCTTCGCGAAGGCTGCCGCAGGCTGTGGTGGACAAAATGTGTGTACACCCCAGTTCGCGAATGGACCAGATGTTGGCTTTATTGTTCACCTGTGTGGGTGGAATGGAATGATCCCTCCCGTGACGGGATAAAAGAACCACATCTGTACCTTCAATTAATCCGGTTTTAAACGTTGATGAAGGTTTTCCGTAAGGTGTATCAACACTAATTTCATGGGAATTTTTCAGAATGGAAGGATTTTCAAAACCCGTTCCTCCGATGATGGCAATTTTTGACATACACTTTGAATTTTACTTTAGAATTGGTGTTTGAAGTCCTGATTTCCTGTTTTCGGGGAAAAGGGTTAAAATGCTTTCTTTATCTGCCTTACAGATTCCCCGTTCGGTAATCAGTCCGGTGACCAGCCGGGCAGGAGTTACATCGAAACCGTAATTGGCCACGGAACTGTTTTCGGGAATTATCCTTACCGTTTGATTTTCAGAGCCATTCCAACCTTCCATTTCAGTAATTTCGGCGGGGTTGCGCTGTTCGATGGGAATTTCCAAAATGCCGTTTTCCAGGTTCCAGTCGAAGGTTGACGAAGGCAGCGCCACATAGAACGGGATGTTATTATCGTAGGCGGCCAGCGCTTTCAGATAGGTCCCGATTTTGTTGGCCACATCGCCGGTTACCGTGGTGCGGTCGCTGCCAACCAGTACCAGGTCAACCATTCCGTGCTGCATCAGGTGTCCGCCGGTATTGTCGGCAATAATGGTGTGCGGTACCCCTTCCCCGTTCAGTTCGAAAGCTGTTAACCGGGCGCCCTGGTTGCGGGGGCGCGTTTCGTCAACCCAAACATGCACGGGAATGCCTTTCCGGTGTGCCTTGTAAATGGGCGCCGTTGCCGTTCCCCAGTCGATACAGGCCAGCCAGCCGGCATTACAATGCGTTAAAATATTAACTGTTTCACCTTTTTCCTGATAAATGGATTCGATGACCGCCAATCCGAAATCCCCGATTTTTTCGCTGTCCCGGATTTCTTTTTCTTTGAATGAACCAGCTTTTTCTAATGTTTTTTGGATCAGTCCAGGATTGTTTTTTTCCTTCATGATAAAACCGGTCATCTCGTCAACAGCAAATGCAAGGTTTACAGCCGTTGGCCGCGACGATTTCAGGTATTCGGCTTTTTCCAGCAGAAAAGGCTCAAATTTTTGTCCATCTGACTCCAGCAGGGCAAGATACATGCCGTATGCCGCCGTGACCCCTATGAGCGGCGCGCCCCTGACAACCATTTCCCGGATGGCAAAGAATACATCGTTAACCGTTTTTAATTCCATGATTTCAAACCGAAAAGGGATTTTTCGCTGATCAATCACCTGAATGGTTTTGGGTTCGTTGTCGTTCACCCAAAGGGTTTGGTAATGTTTCCCCTGAATTTTCACCGGACTGTATTAATTTTTTATTTTCGCGGTGATAAAAATAGTAAAATGCATCCTGACCTGACCAATATCCGGAATATCATTTTTGACCTGGGGAAAGTTTTGCTCAACCTCAATTTTGATGCTTCTATACAAGCTTTTCAAAAGCTGGGACTGAAAAACAGTGTTTTGGATCAACGGCAGGTTTATTCCGATCCGGTTTTTTATGAACTGGAAACCGGCAGGGTTACTCCGGAAACATTCAGGGAAAGAGTGCGGAATATTCTGAACAACCGGCAGTTGACCGATGGGCAGATTGACGATGCCTGGTGTGCCATGATCCTTGACATTCCCGGGCACCGGGTGCGGACAGTACAAAAACTGGCTGAAAAATACCAGGTTTTTTTGTTCAGCAATACCAATAAAATCCATATCGACCGGTTGTTACCGGCGTTTAAAAAGCAGCATGGAATTGATTTCCCGTCGCTGTTTGTGAAAGATTTTTATTCGCATGAATTGAACGAACGGAAACCCGAAATTTCTTCTTTCCAAAAGGTAATCGGGTTGTCTGGAGTTGATCCCGGCGAGACTTTATTTGTGGACGACCTCGAAAAAAACATCATTGGCGCACAGCAGGCAGGGTTAAAAACGTTCTGGCTGAAAGAAGGCATGGAAATGTCGGATGTTTTTTCAATGGCATAACCCGGTTAAAAACTGTTTCATTTACCGGTAAATTTCGCTTTTCACCCCTCTTTTCTCTCGTTAAATACAAAAAATCCTGCGTTTGTTTGCTTAATCACGCCATTCACCGAAAAAAAATGTGGAAACGTTTTGGTTTGAAATAGTTTTGTGCCCAAACTTTGTTCAGGATTAAAATTTGACTGATTCATTTCGTTTACAGAAAGTTATCTCATCATCTTCGCCGAATGGATAAACTTTTGTGACAGAAAAAGTTTCCCTGAAAAAGATTCACAAAGCAACTATTAAACTAAATTCAGAATGAGGAAAACAATTAAAATCAACTTTTATTGGATCGTTTTCGTGCTTTTTCCTGTGCTGGTTTCAGCGCAGCCGGGGCAGGGAAATTATTCGCTGGAAGAAGCACAGCAGTATGCCATGCAGCATTCGTATGTTTTGCACAACACCCGGCAGGATATTGCAAAAGCACAAAAGGAAGTCTGGAAAACCATTACCATTGGGTTACCACAGGTTTCCGGTACCTGCCGGTTTCGCTTATTCCGGGCGAATTTTTTGGCGGTGACCCCGGGACTTACATGCCGGTTAAATTCGGGCAGGATTACAACTCCGACTTTGGTTTTACCGTATCGCAACTTATTTTCGATGGTTCGTACATCGTGGGGGTTGGTTCGTCGCAGATTTATCTGAACCTGGCCAAACAAGCCAGCGAAAAAACTGAAATTGATATCCGCGAAGCGGTTGCCCAGGCTTACTACCTGGTGCTCATCGGGCTCGAAAACAAAAAGGTGATGGAAGAAAACCTGGTGAACGTGAACAAACTGTACACCGAAACCAAAGCATATTTCGACAACGGGTTTCGCGAAGAACAGGATGTGGACCAAATGAGGCTGATGGTAAAAAATGCGGAAAACGAAGTGGTAAAAGCCGACAGGGAAATTACCGTTGCCAAAGTCGTTTTGAAATATGTGATGGGCTACGAAATGGAAAAGGAAATTGACCTTACCGATGCGCTGGAAAATTTTCTGGTGCCCTTAATGGCAACAAATCCTTCAGGATTCGACATTTCGGGGCATATCGA
>CAZHKI010000156.1:0-8207 GCA_964533365.1 uncultured Maribellus sp.
GGTTTTGTGTTTAGGGGTTTGTAAATCATCAATCATCTTCAAAAAGCGTCCATAGTGCTTTCCCCTTCCTTTTTTTACCCGAAAGGGTATTTTTTTTGCCCATTCTTTTCAAAATTCCATTGACCAATATTCACTATCTTTGGCAACTTTCAGAAATATTATGATTTCGTTAGATAAAATTAGTTTAAGTTTTGGCGGGTTTGAATTATTCCGAGGAATCAGTTTCCTTATAAACCCGAAAGACCGGATTGGGCTTACCGGAAAAAACGGCGCGGGAAAAACCACGTTGCTGAAAATGATATCAGGAATGGAAAATCCAACATCAGGAAACATCAGTATCCCGAAAGATTTCACCATTGGTTACCTGCCACAGCAAATGCAACTCACCGATTCGCGTTCACTGAAAGAGGAGGTTAAACTTGCGTTCGGTGAACTCATCAGGATAAAGAAAAAATTATCTCAACTAAATCATGAAATATCAGAACACAACGATTATCACTCTGAAGAATATTTAAAAAAGCTGGATAACATTACTGAACTGAATGAAAGATACACCATTCTGGGCGGTGAAAACTATGAAGCAGAACTGGAACAAACATTGACCGGACTGGGTTTTGAACGTACCGATTTTGACAGACCAACATCGGAATTCAGCGGAGGGTGGCGGATGCGGGTCGAACTGGCAAAACTTCTGCTGAAAAAACCCGATATCTTCCTGCTCGACGAACCAACCAACCATCTCGACATCGAGTCGATACAATGGCTGGAAGATTTTCTGAAAAATTACAAAGGTGCAGTGGTTTTGGTTTCGCACGACAAAGCTTTTTTAGATGCAGTTTGCAACCGCACCATCGAAATTTCGCTCGGAAAGATTACAGACCAGAAAATGAACTACTCGTCGTTTGTAAGCTGGAAAAAAGAGCAACGTGAGATTCAGCTGGCCGCATACCGGAACCAGCAAAAACTGATTGAAGACACAGAAAAGTTCATTGAGCGGTTCCGGTACAAAGCCACCAAGTCGGTGCAGGTTCAGTCGAGAATCAAACAACTCGACAAGCTGGACCGGATTGAAATGGAAGAAGAAGACAATGCCGCACTGAAGATGAACTTTCCCCCGGCACCCCGCTCAGGGAAAATTGTGGTGGAAGGAAAAAACATCAGCAAAAAATACGACAACCATCTGGTTTTAAATAATATTGATATTAAAATCGAAAATGGAGAAAAAGTTGCTTTTGTAGGCCGGAACGGAGAAGGAAAAACCACCCTGGCGCGAATCATTATGCACGAATTAAAACACGAGGGCGAATTGCAACTGGGACACAATGTGAAAATTGGATATTTTGCCCAGAATCAGGCACAACTGCTCGATGGGGAACGAACCGTTTTCGAGACCATCGACGAAATTGCCGTTGGTGAGGTACGTACCAAAATCAGGGATATTCTGGGCGCTTTCCTTTTTCCCGGCGAAGATATCGACAAAAAAGTGAAAGTACTCAGCGGAGGCGAACGATCGCGGCTTGCCATGATTCGCCTGATGTTGGAACCGGTGAATTTCCTTGTACTCGACGAGCCAACCAACCACCTCGATATGCGTTCAAAAGAAATCCTGAAAAATGCATTGATCCACTTCACCGGTACAGTTTTGGTGGTTTCTCACGACCGTGAATTTCTGGACGGGATGGTGAACTGCATTTACGAGTTTAAAAACAAAAAAATCAAACAGCATCTTGGCGGTATTTACGATTTTCTTCAGAAAAAGAAAATTGAATCGTTAAAAGAACTGGAAATAAAAAATACAACCAAAGAAAAAGAGTTCAGACAAAAAAACGATCAGCCCGGTGCTTTGGGTTTTGAGGAAAGAAAAGAAATCAGCAGAAACATTGCAAGAATGGAAAAGAAGGTTGAACAAACCGAAAATGAAATTGCAGCCCTTGAGGATGAAATCAAAAAAATGGATGTAATTTTATCTTCGCCGGTTGAACTGACCGATCACTCCATTTTTGACAGATACGAAAAGTCGAAATCGAAACTGGAAAAAATTCTGGAAAACTGGGAATCGGAACATGAAGAACTGGAAAACTGGAGAACAAAAAAAACATGGTAATGGATAAAAGTGATTATATTTTTGGTACGCGTGCGGTGATTGAGGCAATAAAAAACAACCGGACCATCGACAAAGTATTGATAAAAAAAGGATTAAGCAACGAACTATTTCAGGAGTTATACGATTTACTGAGAGCAAACCGGGTTGCCTACCAGTTTGTGCCCATTGAAAAAATAAACAGAATAACCCGCAAAAACCATCAGGGGGTAATTGCCATGCTTTCGCCGGTTGAATTTCACCGCATCGAAACAATTTTGCCCGGCTTGTTCGAAACCGGTGTCGATCCATTTATCCTGGTACTTGACCAGATTACAGATGTCAGAAACTTTGGAGCGATTGTCAGGTCTGCCGAGTGTGCAGGAATACAGGCAATTATTATTCCCGAGAAAGGAATGGCAGCCATTGGCGCCGATGCTGTAAAAACATCGGCCGGAGCCATCCACCACATGCCCATCTGCCGGGTGGTAAACCTTCCGAAAACCGTTCGTTATTTAAAAGAATCGGGGGTGAAAATCGTTGCGGCAACTGAAAAATCCGATAAGCTTTATACCGATACAGCACTGAATACGCCACTGGCTATTGTAGTTGGCTCGGAGGAAGATGGAATTTCCGCACCGATTCTTGAAATTGCCGACGAACGTGTTAAAATTCCGGTACTTGGGAAAATTGAATCGCTTAATGTTTCAGTAGCAGCTGCCCTGATGATTTACGAGGCAGTGCGCCAAAAAAATCAGAGATGAACAGAAATGTTCCTTTTAAATGATTCTTCAAGCGAAATAAAAGTTTCAGTACTGGCCACTCCCTGAATCTTTTGGATTTGACCGCTCAAAATGCCTTTTAAATGTTCGTTGTCTTTGGCATACACTTTTATAAAAATAGCATATTGACCGGTTGTATAGTGACATTCTACAATTTCAGGGATCATTTTTAATTTTTCCACGACTTCAGTAAACAATCCGCTTTTTTCCAGGAAGATACCAATATAAGTACAGGTTCTGAAATCAACTTTCCGGGGATCGATGTGATATCCTGAACCGGTAATAACTTCCAGGTCAATCATCCGGTTTACACGCTGGTGAACAGCAGCCCTTGAAATACCCACCTCTTTGGCAACATCTTTAAAAGGGATTCGGGCATTTCCGATAATGATTTCCAAGATTTTCAAATCAATTTCATCCAAATTATTTCTTAACGTCATCGTGAACAATTTTCCAGCAAAATTATCAAAAAAGAAGCATTAAAACGATATATAAATCAATTTTGAATTAAAAATCAGTAAAGCAATCCCAATCGCAATCATCAGTCAAAACATCTCTCAACTTTATCAAAATGTTAATAATTCTAAATTTTAATTCCATTATTCTATTGTTAATTATAAATAAATAGATTTTTGACATACTTTTAATTGATAATTTTACAATCTGACAAATTAGTTTAAAAAAGAAATTACAATGAAAAGAACAATCCGATGGTGGTTAATCCTAACAATACTTTTAGCAACAGCGTTACTGGGAATTCTGATTCCTTCAGGTTTAGGTGAGCAAGATTATACGAATCTTGAACCAGGCGAT
This sequence comes from uncultured Maribellus sp., assembly GCA_964533365.1. Lineage (GTDB taxonomy): Bacteria > Bacteroidota > Bacteroidia > Bacteroidales > Prolixibacteraceae > Draconibacterium. Next base: position 3,676 of record CAZHKI010000156.1, read on the forward strand.
ACCGCCTGGATGCTGACTGCCACAGCCCTGGTATTACTGATGACGCCCGGGCTTGCGTTTTTTTATGGAGGAATGGTACAACCCCGGAATATTATTTCAACCATGCTCCAGAGTTTTATTGCCATGGGGATCGTAAGTGTTCTGTGGGTTATTGCTGGATTCAGCATCGCATTTGGCGACAGTATCGGGGAAGAAGGTTTTGGACTGTTTGGAAATCCATTTACTTATTTCATGTTCAGAGGTGTTGGCGGCGGCACACACCCCGATTTATCACCGACTTTTCCTTTCGCTGTTTTTGCCATGTTTCAGCTAAAATTTGCCATTATCACTCCGGCATTAATCACCGGTTCGTTTGCCGGTCGGGTGAGGTTCAGGGCTTACATGTTATTCATCAGCCTGTTTGTACTATTTATTTATGCCCCTTTGGCGCACTGGACATGGCATCCAAATGGATTTTTAAGAAACTGGGGCGTACTTGATTTTGCCGGAGGAACCGTCGTCCACATGTCAGCAGGATTTGCAGCGCTGGCCGGTGCAATTTTTTTGGGCAGGAGGAAAGATGCCAACAAGGAGATCAAACCGGCCAATATCCCTTACATTTTGCTGGGAGCAGGGATGCTTTGGTTCGGTTGGTTTGGCTTTAATGCCGGCTCGGCACTGGCTGCAAACTCGGTAGCTGCCACAGCATTGGTCAATACCAATACAGCATCGGCAGCCGCCATGTTAACCTGGATTTTCTTCGATGCTGCACAAGGCAAAAAACCTTCTGCAGTAGGCGCTTCTATTGGATTGGTTGTTGGATTGGTTGCCATAACGCCTGCCGCCGGATTTGTAAATGTAGGATCAAGTATTTTTATCGGTGTAATTGCAGCCTTTATCAGCAACTATGCCATCACTTTACGAACCAAATCAACACTGGATGATACACTCGATGTTTTCCCGGCACACGGAATGGGCGGCATAGTGGGAATGATTGCCACGTCGGTTTTTGCCAACGATGTCGGATTAATCCACGGAGAAACAACCACTTTCATTTATCACCTTTTAGCATTGGTCATTGTTGGAATCTTCACATTTGGAGGTTCGCTGTTATTGTATAAAATAACTGATTTGATTGTTCCGATGCGTATTTCGCCACATGGCGAAAAAGTTGGACTCGATATCAGCCAGCACAACGAATCGTACAACTTCGTTTACAAAGAAGAGTAGTATTATCCATTTTGACAAATAGAAAAAGGCCGGTTAAAACCGGCCTTTTTCTATTTGATGGGAACCTGCCTCTTAAATTCCATTTCGAGCGACATAAAGGTTTCAGTTCGTGCAATCCCTTCAATTTCCTGAAGTCTCTCGTCAATCAGTTGTTTTAAATGCTTATTGGTTTTGGTTTGAATTTTTACAAAAATGGCATATTGACCGGTTGTATAATGACATTCTATAATTTCAGGTATTTTAGACAGAGCTTCAACCACCTGGGTATGAAATTTTGCTTTGTCGAGATGAATGCCCATGTAAGCACAGGTATTGTAACCCAATTTTTGAGGATTTACAATAAACTCGCTTCCGGTAACAACCCCCAGGTTTATCAAACGCTGCACACGCTGATGAATTGCAGCTCCGGATACGCCACATTCCCTGGCAACTTCAAGAAATGGAATCCTTGCATTTTGGGTAATCAGTTTAAGAATTTTTTCATCAAGCTCATCAATATCGGCAGCTTTTTCAAGGTAATTATTGGTATTCATTTCTTGTTTCATTCAAAATACTGGTTTCAAATTATAAAACAAAAGTATTAAAAATCTTCAAATAATAAGTACTTGCCTCGAAATTCGACCCATTTGTAACAAATCGCAATTTTACGGGAATTTACCTTTCATAACAATCATTTCGCCGGTTGCAAACTTTTCAAAGCCAATATCATATTCAGTCAATCATTCACTCTCTTTTTCAACGTTATCAAAAACAATATTTACTTTTTCTCGATATTTATTAAATTCAGCCAAAAATTGAAGAATCATGAAACAGAAGTTTGTCCTTCTTATTCTTGTTTGTTTTCCTTTTTACACCTTTGCCCAGGTTGATTTCGACAAGCATTTCACAAACAACACTTTACGGTTTGATTTTATATTGGCGGGGAACAACCGGGAGGTACAGGTTTACCCGCAGCAGATGAAACAGGAACCATTCTGGGCCGGTTCAAAAACTCAACTGACCGATCCGTTTGATTATGGAACTTACCGTTTCAGAGTATTCGATCTAAAAACCGGCAACCTGCTGTTTTCCAAAGGATTTTGCACGTTGTTTCAGGAATGGCAAACCACGGCTGAAGCCAAAATAAAGGATAAAACATTTTACCAGGCTGCCATTTTCCCGTTTCCTAAAAATAAAATCAGGCTTGAAATCGATGCGCGCCAATGGGAAGGCAATTTTAAAACCATATATATAACAGAAATCGATCCTGATGATTATTTTATTTTGAAAGAACCGGTTACAGCGCTAAAAACATTTGAAATAATCAACAATGGATCACCTGAAAAAAAAGTTGATCTGGCCATCCTTGCCGAAGGGTACACCGAAAATGAAATCCAGAAATTTGCCGACGATTCTAAACGGGTAACTTCCTATTTATTCAATGAAGAGCCGTTCAAATCGGAAAAGGAACATTTCAATGTCAGGGCAGTCTTTACACCTTCAGCCGAATCGGGCACTGATATCCCAGGCGAAAAAATTTACAAAAACACCGCTTTCAACTCCACATATTACACCTTCGATGTCCCCCGTTACCTGACCACCAGCGACATGAAAACCATTTACGATGTGGCAGCGACAGTTCCTTACGACCATATTTACATTTTAGTGAACACCGAACGTTACGGTGGAGGCGGTTTTTACAACTTTCTTACGGTTTGTTCGGCTGATAACGAACTTACTCCCGAAGTATTTGCCCATGAATTCGGGCATGGCTTTGCCGGGCTTGGCGACGAGTACTATACTTCGTCGGTGGCTTACGAAAATTACTACAACCTCGAAATTGAGCCCTGGGAACCCAATCTCACAACCCTGGTCGATTTTGACAAAAAATGGAAAAACATGATTTCCCCGTCAATAGCAGTACCCACCCCGCGCGAAGCCAGGTACAACAATACCATCGGGGTTTTTGAAGGTGGAGGCTACCTGAACAAAGGTATTTACAGCCCTTTTACCGACTGCCGGATGAAAAGCAATACGGCAAAAAGTTTCTGCCCGGTATGTACCGATGCCATCAAAAGAACCATTGAACTTTACACAAAATAAAAAGCGGGAAAGATTACCTCTCCCGCTCATTTCATTAATGTAAAAATAAAGCTATTCTTTTTTCGACAATACATTGGTAATGATGTAAGCCACAATTAACCCGATACCGCCAAAAAGCAGGATCATGGTGAAAAAAGCGGCAACTTCGTCAATAACATTCGCCAGGGCATAACCTGAGATTACGCCTACTGCCAGTGCAATCAGAAAAATTCCCCATTTCAGCAAAACATACTTTGAGCCCCCAACTTTAAAAATGCCGGCATCAACGCCTTTTTCAACCAGTGCCAGCCGCTCTTTTGTGCGGGTAGTCCAGTAAACGTACAAAATGGCAAAAAGAGCCAAAAAAAACGAAAGCGGTACAAATATTCCTTCCATGATATTCAATTTAAAATGTTTATAATTCAATTTTCTGCCCTTATGACGCTTCCTTTTTTTTTCGGTTACACATTTATATCAATTTCTTTTTGAATAAAATTGTAACCTGTAAATATTTTTTTCGTCAAAGCCACAGATGGAAGAAAATGATGATAAATATTACATCGAAAAGGTAGTTCAAGGTCAAACTCAATACTATTCTTATATCGTTGAAAATTATCAGGACATTGTTTTTTCCATCGCACTTAAAGTTCTTAAAAATCGTGAAGATGCCGAGGAGACGGCGCAGGAGGTGTTTATAAAAGCTTACAAATCGCTGCATACATTTAAAGGAGATGCAAAATTTTCGACCTGGCTGTACCGGATTACATACAATCACTGCATTTCGGAAACCCGGAAGAAAAAAATCCATTTTGCCTCGACCGACGATGTTGAAGTGCGTGACGAAGACAGCGAACTCAACCTTGACGGAATACCGGAAGAAAGGCGGGCATTTTTCGTAAAAACTGCCCTGGAAAAACTTCCAGAAGACGAGTACACCTTGGTATTGCTTTACTATTTTGAAGATCATTCGGTTGAAGAAATCGGAAAAGTGACCCGGCTCTCCGAAAGTAATGTCAAAGTAAAACTGCACAGGGCACGTAAAAAGCTCTATGCCATTTTGAATGAAATGCTGAAAGAAGAATTATACACCATTCTTTGAATAAAAAAGATTGAGATGAAAATATTAGAAGAAGATAAGGAATTGAAATCGTTGCTGAAAAGCATGAAACTGGAATCACCCGGCCATAATTTTACTGTAAAAGTAATGAACCGTATTTTTCAGGAAGATTCGGTATTTGAAAAGATAAAAAGAGAGCGGATAT
>CAZHKI010000157.1:0-379 GCA_964533365.1 uncultured Maribellus sp.
TTTTCCTTTATTTATTCCCAAATCGTTTTTCAGTAAAGAAGCCGATCATGTGGAAGGATTTGCCAAAGAATGTGCGGTTGTAACCCATTACCGGTTAAAAAATGACGAAGAAAACGGCGGCGTTGTCGTCGATCCGGAAGCCAAACTGGAAGAAGAGCTTATTATCAGGCCAACCTCAGAAACAATCATCTGGAATACTTATAAAAACTGGATCCAGTCGTACCGCGATTTACCCATCCTGATTAACCAGTGGGCCAATGTGGTACGGTGGGAAATGCGTACCCGACTGTTTTTGCGCACGGCTGAATTCCTTTGGCAGGAAGGCCATACTGCACACGAAACCCGGCAGGAAGCCATTGACGAAACCATTAAAATCATT
>CAZHKI010000157.1:389-8206 GCA_964533365.1 uncultured Maribellus sp.
AACGTTTATGCCAATTTTGTGGAAAATTTCATGGCGCTGCCGGTTATTAAAGGATTAAAAAGTGAAAACGAACGGTTTGCCGGAGCTTTGGATACCTACTCGATTGAAGCGTTGATGCAGGATGGGAAAGCCTTACAATCAGGAACATCGCATTTTCTGGGACAAAACTTTGCCCGGGCGTTCGATGTGACTTTTGCCAACCGCGAAGGAAAACTCGAACATGTTTGGGCTACTTCGTGGGGTGTTTCCACCCGGTTGATGGGTGCACTGATTATGGCTCACTCCGACGACAACGGGCTGGTGTTACCTCCAAAACTCGCCCCCATCCAGGTGGTTATCGTTCCCATTTATAAAAACATGGACCAGCTTTCAGCCATTTCACAAAAAGCAGATGAAATCATTGCGAAACTGAAAGCAAAAGGAATTTCGGTGAAATACGACGATAACGACAACAAAAAACCTGGCTGGAAATTTGCCGAGTACGAACTGAAAGGTGTTCCGGTGCGGGTGGCCATGGGTCCCCGCGATTTGGAAAACGGCACAGTGGAAATTGCCCGCCGCGATACCCTTGAAAAAAATTCCATTGGAGTTGACGGTATCGAAAACTACATTGAAACCCTGCTGGAAGATATTCAGCAAAATATTTTCAAAAAAGCTTACCAATACCGCGAACAAAGGCGGTTTTAGTTCAGCCCACTGGGACGGCACTACTGTAACGGAGGAAAAAATTAAAGCTGAAACCAAAGCAACCATCCGTTGTTTGCCCTTAGAGTACGAAGAAGAACAAGGTTGTTGTGTTTATTCCGGGAAACCATCCAACCGAAGGGTACTTTTTGCTATTGCCTATTAACTTCATTAAAATATTTTTGTAGAAAGCAGCTCAAAAGGCTGCTTTCATTTTTTTATTCCAGATTGCTTTCTGTATTTTTAAATCAAAAAAAATTAGAACCAATGACTGAAAAAGAAGTTCGTGAATCGCTGTTAGAAGCGTTTGTCATCAAATCGACTGTAAAACAAAAAGTGTACGAAAATACGCTTCAAACCTTTATTATTCTCAAGAAGGTACTCAAACAACTCGAAAAAGATTATCTCTCCATCATCAAAAACCAGGTGGCTGTAACTTCGCTGCCGGTATTTAAAGACCGCGGGCCATTCGAATGCGAATTTAAAATTGGCAGCGATTTGTTGATTTTCAGCATGCACTCCAATGTATTTGAATTCGACGACAAACACCCGGTTTGGAAAACGGCCTATATCAAAGATGACCCGTTGCGCTCGTACTGCGGCACCATTAATATTTACAACTTCCTGGCCGATTCGTTCAAATACAACCGGATAAACGACCTGGGATACCTGGTTGCCCGCATTTTTATTAACAAGGACAAACATTTTTTTGTGGAAGGAAAACGGCAGACCGACGAAACCGTGAAAGATTTTGCCATCGATACCATTTCACCCGGAATATTGCGGCAAATTGTTGAAACCGCCATTCAGTACAGCATCGAATTCGATTTGCTGGTGCCGGTTTACGACCAGGTGAAAATGGCCACGGTTGATCAGATGAGGGAAAAAATCAGCCACTCAAAAATGGTCACCGGCAAAAGACTGGGCTTTGGATTCAACTCCGACGACGTGTAAATCCTTCATTTTTTTATGATAATCAGTAAACTGTCCGAATGGAAAAAGTAGCCGAAAGATTGATTCGTTATGTGAAAGAAAATACAACTTCCGATCCGGAAAGTACTTCTTATCCCAGTACAGCAGGGCAAACGGTTTTTATGAAAAAGCTGGCCGCCGAACTGAAAAAAACCGGGTTGAGTGAAGTGGAACTCGACCAACACAGTTACCTGACGGCAACCATTCCGGCAAACGGAGTGGAAGATGCACCGGTGGTCGGGTTTATTGCCCACGTGGATACCAGCCCCAATTTTACCGGCGAAAATGTAAATCCACAGTTTATTGAAAGTTATAACGGAGCGCCGGTTCAGCTTAAGAACAACGTGACCATCGACCCGAAAGATTTTCCTGAAATACTCAATTATACCGGCCAGCAAATCATTACAACCGATGGCACAACCCTGCTGGGAGCCGACGATAAAGCCGGTGTGGCCGAAATTGTTTCTGCCGCCGAAATTTTGCTGAAATCGAAAAATATAAGGCACGGCAAAATCAGGCTGGCTTTTACCCCCGATGAAGAAATTGGCCGGGGAACCGACCATTTCGATGTAAAAAAATTCGGCGCCGATTTTGCCTATACCCTCGACGGTGGCGAAATTGGGGAACTCGAATTTGAAAACTTTAACGCTGCCGGCGCAAAAATCAAGATTCAGGGGCGGAGTGTCCATCCCGGTTCGGCAAAAAATATCATGATAAACGCGTTGCTGGTCGCTCATAAAATTGTATCCATGCTGCCCCCTACCCAACGCCCCGAACATACCGAAAAATACGAAGGGTTCTATCACTGGCTGTCGATGAACGGGAACGTTGAAAAAGCCGAAATGCAACTGCTGATTCGCGACCACGATCCGGTAAAATTTGAAGAGAAAAAGCGCCTGTTGAAAGAGATTGTGCAGTTAATCAATCTTGAACTGGGAAAAGATTGGATTGAACTCGATTTGAAAGACCAGTATTACAACATGCGGCAAATGATTGAACCCGTGATGTATGTGGTTGAAATGGCCAAAACAGCAATGGAAATGGCCGGTGTGACGCCTAAAATCAGGGCTATCCGTGGCGGAACCGACGGAGCTCGCCTATCGTACAGCGGATTACCATGCCCCAATATTTTTACAGGCGGCCATAATTTCCACGGACCTTTTGAATTTATCCCGGTACATTCGATGGTAAAAGCAGTGGAAGTCATCGTCAACATAGCTCAACTGACCGGAAAAATTAAAAAATAATGTTCGAACAATTTTTGGAATTTATCAGGGAAAAACAACTTTTTGACCCCCGTCAGAAAGTGTTGCTGGCAGTAAGTGGCGGAATCGACAGCATGGTCCTTTTGCACCTGTTCGAAAAATCGGGGTTCGACTACGGAATCGTTCACTGCAACTTTCAGCTTCGCGGCGACGAATCGGAACAGGACGAACGCTTTGTGCGGCAGCAGGTTTTGATTCACGGTGTACCTTCATTTTTCGAACGGTTCGAAACCGAAGAGTTCGCCCGCCTTAACGGCATCTCCATTGAAATGGCTGCCCGCGAACTGAGGTATGTTTTTTTTAAAAAAATCAGAAAGGAAAACCAGTACGATTACATTGCCACCGCCCACCACCAGGACGATCTGATAGAAACTTTTTTCCTGAACCTTTCACGAAAAACCGGCATCAAAGGATTAACCGGCATCAAGGAAAAATCAGGTTATATTATTCGCCCGCTGTTGTTTGCCGGCCGGCATGAAATTGAAAATTATGCCCGCCATGAATTCATCGATTTTCGCGAAGATTCCAGTAATCAGGAAGTAATTTACCAGCGGAATTTTATACGCCATAAAATTATTCCGCTTTTCACCGAAATGAACCCTGCTTCCCGTAAAAACATACTGGCAACCATCGAAAACCTGAAAGATGCAGAAACCATATATTCCCGTTTTTTTGAAGCTGAAAAACAAAAAGTGACCGAAAATACCGCCGGTTCACTGATTATTGATATTAAAAAATTAAAAAAATCGGCACACTCAAAAATAGTACTCCTCGAAATTCTCTCTTCATTTAATTTTAATCCTTCAGTAACCGACGAAATTTTTCAAAGCCTGGAAAGCGAATCCGGTAAACAATTTCTCTCAAAAACCCACCGGCTGATAAAAGATCGTGAAAAACTTTTTATTTCTGAAGTTATTGAAAAAGAAAACCGAATTTTTTACATCGAAGCAACCGATACGAAATTGCCTGAACCATTTGAACTGGCCATTGAAAAACTGCCCGGAAAGGATTTTACAATCAGAAAAGAAAAAAACATAGCCTGCCTCGATTTCGAGAAACTGGAATTTCCGCTACTCATCCGAAAATGGCAGCCCGGCGATTATTTTCAGCCGCTGGGAATGACAGGGTTCAAAAAGGTGAGCGATTTTTTTATCGATGAAAAAATTCCGCTTCACGAAAAAGAAAAAACATGGCTGCTGTGCAGCGGCAATAAAATTGCGTGGATTATTGGCCACCGCATCGATAACCGGTTTAAAATAAAGTCTGAAACTCCTGCCGTATTTAAAATCAAAATTCTTGAACAAACAGCTGCTAATTATAAGGTTTCAGAAAACGAACTGTGAAAATAACTTGATTTTTTAGCAAATTTTCACCGGCATGTCAATCTCAATTTCTGAAACAACTATGAAAAACATTGATTTTAATTCCTGATGTTCAAGAAATATTTCTGTTTACTTACTGATTCGCTGTTCAATTCTTATTTTTGGAAAAACTAATTCTTTAAACCTGAAATGATGAATCAGTATTTTATCCACAAAATGAAATCTTCCCTGATTTTTTTTCTGCTTTACTTCCCTGTTATTTCTCTTTTTTCGCAGGTAAAAATGGCCGAAGAAAAGTGGAGTTTCCCGACTTATCCGGTGCTGGCGCCCGAAAAAGCGCCTGTGTTTTTTACCAACGAAAATTATCAGGGAGCATCAAAATACGTTTATCCAAACGCACTTAACGATGTAATCTCGAGCGAGAAAATCCATCATAACTGGAAAATACTGGTACTGGAAAATGAATACATCAAGCTGGGAGTAACTCCTGAAATTGGAGGAAAACTCTATTATGCCGCCGACAAGTCGAATGATTACAACTTCATTTATAAAAATAACGAGGTAAAACCAGGAAATCTTGGGATGACAGGCGCCTGGGTTTCCGGTGGAATCGAGTGGTGCGTGTTGCACCATCACCGGGCTTCCACGTTCTTGCCTGTTGATTATTCGCTGGCCGAAAACCCAGACGGAAGCAAAACCATTTATATTGGTGAAACCGAGCCGCGCCACAGCATGCGCTGGACCATTGGCATTTCGGTATATCCCGGTAAATCGTATTTTGAAACCGAAGTTTCGATTTACAATCCCACGCCGTTTACCCATTCCTTTTTGTACTGGGCCAATGTAGCTGCGCACACCAACGAAAATTACCAAGTGATTTTCCCGCCCAGCGTACAATTCGCCACGTTCCATTCCAAAAACGATTTTACCCACTGGCCCGTTTCAACCGAAGTGTTCCGCGGACAGGATTTTACCTCTGGCGTTGATATCAGTTGGTGGAAAAATGTGAAAGAGTCGGCGTCGTTTTTTGCCCACGATTTGAAAGAAGACTTTATGGGTGGTTACGACCATGGTAAAAATGCCGGAACCGTTCATATTGGCGACCATAATATTGTAAAAGGCGCCAAATTATGGGAATGGGGCAGCGGTACCCGCGGACAGGCCACCGAGGGAAGGCTTACCGAAACCAGCGGTCCTTACGTGGAAATCATGGTGGGCGCTTTTTCCGACAACCAACCCGACTATTCGTGGATTAAACCTTACGAAACCAAACGCTGGAAACAATACTGGTATCCGGTAAAAGATATCGGCGGTTTTAAAAACGCCAATCTTGAGGCTGCTGTCAATATTGAAAAAAAGGATGAAAACCACATTTTCCTGGGATACCATGCCACGCAGAAATTTGTTAAAGCCCGGATAATACTGAAAAACAAAGGAGAAATTATTTTTCAGAAAGACATCCCGGTTTCTCCCGAAACGCCTTTTACCCAAACCGTTGAGATAGCTGAAAAATTTGAACTGACCAATTTGTACACTGAAATGGTCAACCTTGAGAACAATAAGATCATTATTTCGTACCAGCCAAAAAAAAATGAAAAAGGCGAACTGCCGACCGTGGTGGAACCGCCCGTCAAACCCGAAGAAATGGCAACTGTTGAAGAAATTTATCTGGCTGGCAAACGGATTGAACAGTTTTATAATCCCCGTTATCATCCGCTTGATTATTACCGGGAAGCTTTGAAACGCGACTCCCTGGATATACGGACCAACACGGCAATGGGAAATCATTACCTTAAAAATGGCGATTATGTCACTGCCCGAAAATATTTGTCCACAGCAATCCGGCGACTGACAGCCGACTATACCCGTCCTTCGTCGTGCGAGGCGCTCTATTTACAGGGGCTGACACTAAAGGCGCTCAATTTGTACGACGAAGCAGTTGATACCCTGTCCCGCGCAACCTGGGATTATGCGTTTCACTCAGCAGCTTATTTCGAGCTGGCCCAGATTTCATGCATCAGGGGCGATTGGAGTAAAGCGTTGATTGAAATTGAGGAGTCGCTTTCCACCAATACGAAAAATACACGCGCACTGGGTTTGAAAGCTTCCATTCAACGCCGGCTGGGTAATTTTGCAGGAGCTGCCGAAACGCTGGCGGGCCCGGTTGAAACCGATCCGCTGAATTTCAGGATAAGTAACGAATTGTATTTAATCGCCCGGGAATCAGGGAGAAACCGTGAGGCCGAAGAGCATCTCGAAAATCTCACCCTGATTATGCGGAATTTCGACCAGAATTATCTTGAGCTGGCGGTTGGTTATATTGATGATGGAATGGTTACCGAGGCTATTGATGTTTTAAAAAGAATTAAAACCAACAACTCTATCGTACACTATTATCATGGATATCTTCAGCAAAAAACGGGAAATTTACAGGAAGCCAAAAATCTGTTCAGCAATGCCCAAAAGTTACCTGTGGATTATTGTTTTCCATACCGGCTGAAAACAATCCCTGTACTCGAAGCGGCACTGAAAGTCAATCCCGGCGATGGAAAAGCCAGTTATTATCTTGGAAATATCCTGTTCGACAAACAGCCCGGAAGAGCCATGGAACACTGGACAAAAGCAGTGCAGGCCGAACCCGCACTGGCCATGGCCTGGCGAAACTTAGGCTGGGGTTATTACCGCCATTTACATCAGTTGGATCAAGCCATTTTTCATTACGAAAAAGCCATTTCGCTAAACCCGGACGATGCCATTTTTTACAGCGAACTCGATAATTTGTACGAGTTGAATAACAGCCCGGTGAGCGACCGTTTGGCCTTATTCGACGGAAAAAACGAAGTGGTGAAATACCGCGACGACGCCTTTGTCCGTCAGATTACCGTTCTTACCCTGGCCGGCCAGCCTGAAAAAGCGGTTCAGTTTCTGAAAGATAAAAATTTCAGCTACCGTGAAGGAAATTCGCGGGTACGCGAGGTGATCATCGATGCACAATTGACATTGGGATTGAAATATTTCAAAGAAAAGAATTTCGAAAAGGCGCTGGAGCATTTTCTGCTGTCACAAATTCCCGACGAAGAAGCCGGCAGCGCACGTTCCGGTAACCGCGATATCCAGGTAAATTATTATATCGGCAGAGCTTATGTAGCGTTGGGAAAGGATGATGAAGCAAATAAATTTTTCAGGATAGCAGCTGAAACTTCGGGTAGAACAAACCTGATGAATTATTATAAGGGGCTTAGCCTGATTGACATTAATGAAAAGGCAAAAGCACGGGATATTTTTCAGTCGCTGGTTAATGAAGGAGAAAAACGGCTGAATCCGGAGGGAAACCAGGGTAGTGATTTTTTTGCCATTTTTGGCGAACGCGAATCCGATAACTCCCGTAAATCAATGGCATTCACACTGCGCGGACTGGGTTACAAAGGGCTGAATAATCCTAAAAAAGCCAAAGAAGATCTACAAAAAGCCGTTGAATTGTCAGCCGGAAATTTGTGGGCTGTTCAGGAATTAAAAGAAATACAATAAATACTTTAAACATGAGGCTGTCTAAAAAGAGATTAGCCTCTTTTTT
>CAZHKI010000158.1:0-8191 GCA_964533365.1 uncultured Maribellus sp.
ATCGCGCAGGCCACTCAATAGCGGATCGAGCGCTTCCAGAAATTCTTCGGAAGGCAAACCATCAAACGCCTCGTGCCACATGGCTTTGTGACCGGCAGCACAGCGACTGCGCTTTAACGTTTTGGGATTGGTATTACCCGTCAATATAGCCGGAATCCAATCGCAGTGTTCCACCCATGAAAAGGCTGCCCGATATACACCGGCATCTTCGCGGATGACGTGGAGCAATTTGGCCCAGAACCATTCGGAAGAATAAATTCCTCCTTCGAACCGGGTGAAATCGATGTCCCACTTTTTAGAGAGTTGGTTGATTTCTTCGGCTTCCTGAATGGCCGAGTGATCTTTCCACAACACAAACATGGCATTCGGATTTTCTTCAAAACCGGCTGTCAGCGACAGCGGAACGCCATTTTCGTCAACTGCCACCGGTGTTGAGCCGGTTGTATCGACCGAAATACCCACTACTTTTTCAGCAACACCAGCCGGCGCCATTTTTAATGCTTCGGTAATGGTGTATTCCAATCCTTCCAGATAATCTTTCGGGTGCTGGCGGAACCGGTTGTTGGGTGCGTCGCAGTACATTCCCTTTTCCCAGCGGGGATAATGAAAAACGGAGCTGGCAACTTCTTCACCGGTTTCTACATTTACAATTAACGAACGGACTGAATCGGTTCCGTAATCCAGTCCAATGGTATATTTATTATTCATAATTTTGATTATAATTTAATTCTACTTGGTTAATTCTGTTAATTTTTGCCTGTATTTTTAAAGGACAGGAAACCTGTATTAATAATCACCTGAAAATAGTCATCCTGAATTTCAGTAAATTCATTAATTATGCCCAGTTCCAACGATTTATTGCCCGTAATAGGCATTTTTACCATGTTTACGAAGGAAATGTTTATTCAACAGATCCTGACTCATGGTTGTTTCGGAATTTAACACGAGTGTCCGGAAAGCCATTTTAGCTACTTCTTCCATCACCACGGCATTGTGAACCGCTTCGCCGGCATTGGCACCCCATGTAAACGGCCCGTGATTATTAACCAGCACACCCGGAACCTGACCGGGATTGATGTCCCTGAAAGTTTCAACAATCACTTTACCGGTTTCCAGTTCATAATCACCTTCAATTTCGGCTTTTGTCATTTTACGGGTACATGGAATTTCGCCATAAAAATAGTCGGCATGTGTGGTTCCAAAAGCCGGAATTGCCCTGCCGGCCTGCGCCCACGAAGTTGCCCATTCCGAATGGGTATGGACCACCCCGCCAATTTCGGGGAACTGCCGGTACAAAACCAGGTGCGTTGGCGTGTCGCTCGAAGGTTTTAAGGTTCCTTCCACTACCTGCCCGTACAAATTGAGCACAACCATATCTTTCGGTTTCATTTTATCGTAAGAAACGCCGCTGGGTTTTATCACAACAAAACCTTTTTCCCGATCGATTCCACTTACATTTCCCCAGGTAAATATCACCAGCCCATATTTCACTAAATCGAGATTGGCCTGGAATACCTGTTCTTTTAAACACTCAAGCATATTGTATGATGTTAGAATTAGTCAAAACTTCCCGGTCTTCAGTCGGGTATATAAATCACGACTATCAAAGTGTAAATTTAACGCTTAACTTGAAATAACAAAATTATTTTTTAGCAGATCCTCCAATCAAGTAGCATTTAATGGGTATTTGTCAGAAGAAAAGCCTGTCCGTCATAGCGACAAACAGGCTTTCAACTACCCAGTCCTTTCAAACCAATTATTATGAAATTTTAATTTCAACCGGATCTTTTTCAAGTGCTTCTTCCTTTTTAGGAAGCGTCACCTGTAAAATCCCGTTTTCGAATCGGGCGGTAATTTTCTCAACATCTACCGTATTGGGTACTTTAAATGATTTTTCGAAATTGAATGTTCCAAACTCACGACGGGCAAATTTGTATTCTTCCGGTTGTTTGTCCCTGTTTTCTTCTTTGTCAACTTTTATGGTCAACAGGTTTTTATGATAATTCAACTGTACATCGTCTTTGCTGAATCCCGGCAACAACAGTTCAATCCTGAAATCCCGATCGGTTTCGAACACATTGGTTGCCGGCTGGCAGCCACATTTTTCCAGGTAATTCTCGTGATAATCGTTCCTCAAAAAATTACTGAACAATTCATCGACCAGATTGCGGTTAACATTGTAACGTGGGTTTTGAAATCTAACTAAATTCATGATTATTCCTCCTATACTTTTTTATTGTTATTTTTTAAATTCTGTTGCTCTATATTCAATTCCTGTTCCAGTTCAAAAAAACAGACAGATTTTTCAAAATTCCATTAAACCAAAACGACATAAAGTCCGAATTACCTACATCTAACATGAATAAATGTCATCATATTGAATTTTCCACATATATTCTAGATGAAACCGGATTAGTATTTCAAATTAATTTCATTTTAAAATGTTGGGGTTTAATCTTTACCTTTGCCGGAAAACCGGAAAGATGAGAATCGATATTATTACTGTACTGCCCGAAATGCTGGAAAGCCCGTTCAACCACTCCATTATTAAAAGGGCAAAGGACAAAGGACTTGCTAAAATTCACCTGCACAACCTGCGCGATTATTCGGAAGACAAACACCGCCGGGTCGATGATTATTCGTTTAGTAAAGGCGCCGGAATGGTGATGGCAATCCAGCCCATTGAAAAAGCCATTGAAACCCTGAAAAAAGAGCGTGAGTATGATGAAATCATATTCACAACTCCCGACGGGGAGCTTTTCAACCAGAAAGAGGCCAATATTTTATCGATGAAACAAAACATCATCATATTGTGCGGACACTACAAAGGTGTTGATCAACGAATCAGGGATTATTATATAACAAAAGAAATATCAGTAGGCGATTATGTATTGACCGGCGGTGAACTGGCTGCCGCCATCATCACCGATAGTGTTGTCCGTCTTTTGCCAGGCGTTCTTTCTGACGAAACCTCTGCCCTCACCGATTCGTTTCAGGACAATCTTTTAAGCCCTCCGGTTTATACCCGTCCGGCTGAATATAAAGGAATGAAAGTCCCTGAAATCCTGCTTTCAGGTAACGACCAGCTTGTTGATGACTGGAAACACGAGCAGTCGGTGGAACGGACAAAAAAATTGCGCCCCGACTTGTATAAAAAATATATGGATGAACTTTAAAGCATTTTAGTTTCTTCCCAATTCTTTGATCGGACTGACCAAGTATAGAATTTTCCTGGTTTTACAAAAGGGTAATCATCAATTTAGCAATCAAACCAATCCATCAGGAAAGCTGTTTTTTTAAGTTTAAAATGAAAAAGGTAGCATCTGGATTGGGCCGGAAAAAACTTCAATATCAATTCAACAACTCCTGAGCTGTTTTCAATGCCGATTCGGTCAGTTTCTCGCCACTGACCATTTTTGCCAGCTCCTCTACTCTTTCAGTATCTGCCAGTTGTTTGACGGAAGTATATGTTTTTCCGGCGTGTTCGTATTTGTAAACCATAAAATGGGCATCGCCTTTGGCTGCAATTTGCGGTAAATGGGTGATGTTGATGATTTGTGTGGATTGGGCAAACGATTTCAGAATATTTCCCATTTTTACAGCAACCTCACCCGAGATGCCCGAGTCAATTTCATCGAAAATAACCGTTGGGAGCGCTTTTGATTTTCGCAACAGATTTTTGATGGCCAGCATCAGCCGCGACATCTCACCTCCTGAGGCAATTCGCGAGATTTCAGCCGGATCTGAGTCGGCGTTGGCACTGAACAAAAACGAGATGGTATCTTTTCCGTTGGGCCCAAAACTGAGCAGTGGCTGATGAGTTATTTCAAATTTCGACTTATTCATACCGAGAAGCTGAAGATCGGAAACCACTGATTTTTGAATGGTTTTGAATGATTTTTTCCGGATAACCGTTAATTCATCTGCTCTGGTTTCCAGCTCCTTTTTCATTTCCAGCAGCTCTTTCTTCAAGATTTTGATTTCTTCATCGTATCCCACTACCTGATTGATTTTTTCTTCAAAGCCAAGTTGCAGGGTTATTAATTCTTCAATGCTGGAAACATGATGTTTTTGCAGCAAAGAATAAATCAGATTCAGCCGGTCGTTTATTTGTTCAATCCGGGCAGGATTGTGTTCAATGGATTCGGTCAGAGTATTGGTTTCCTGCAAAATATCCTTCAATTCGTACAACACACTGAGCAGGCGTCCGGCCAGTTCAGGGGCTTCTTTTACAAAATTCTGAATACTGCCCATTATTTTATGCCCTTCCCTGATGTGGTTCACCACCGAAAACTGCTCATCGTCAAAAAGTTGTTTTACCTGCAGCAACGCTGTTTTGATTTCTTCGGCATGAGTGAGTTTTTCCAGTTCAGCCTCCAGTTCTTTCTGCTCGCCGGGAAGCAACCGGGCCTCCTGAAGTTGGTCGAACTGAAACTGATAATAATCGAGATCGGCATTTGCTTTTTCCGATTTCATATTCAACTCTTCCAGGCTTTTTTGCATCCGTAAATATTCAGCATACCGTTCTTTATAATTCTGCAAAACAGCGACAGCCCCCGAAACCACATCGACCAAATCAAGCTGAAATTTCTGGTTTACCAGTTCAAGGTTCTGATGTTGCGAGTGAATATCGATAAGCTTAAGCGCCAGTTCCTGTAATAATTTCAGGGTTACCGGTGTGTCGTTGATAAAAGCCCGCGATTTTCCGGAGGGAGTGATCTCCCTGCGTAAAATTGTTTGGGCATCGTAATCAAGGTCATTATCAGTGAAAAATTCGTTCAGATTATAGTTGCCGATCTCAAAAATCCCTTCAACAATGCATTTTTCATTTTTATCTTTCAGCACCTGCATATCGGCCCGGTTACCGAAAATCAAGCCCAGGGCTCCCAGTATGATTGATTTTCCTGCACCGGTTTCACCTGTTACCGAATTGAGCCCTGCATGAAATTCTACGGACAACTCCTGAATCAGCGCATAATTGGAAATCGTTAATCGGCTGAGCATCCTTTTAATATTTAAAAACCTTCGTTCTCGGCAATTTTCGCGTATTTGCTCCCGTTTGACGGGTCCACTTCATTTAAAATAGCCATCACACGATTTCGCTCATCGGGGTACGATTTGGTAAACACATTAACCAGTTCATCGGCTTTTGAATCGAAAAACATTTGCAGGATATAAATATTTGGGCGGCGACGGAATACATTCTGAATATCGCGGAGCGCCAGGGCAATGTTTGCCCGGCCTTCTTCCAGCCGTTCCGACATCATATCGAGACCTTTTCTGTGGTAGGTGTACATGCAATTGCGGTAAGCCGAATACGATTTATTAAGTATATTTTCAATGAGCCAGTAACGGTTGCGTTCGCTTTCAAAAGCTTTCCACCCTTTTTCCCGTGCATTTTGCGAGTTGTTCACAATGGACTGTGCTTTTGCGAAATATGGTGTACCGCCTTCAGGCGAAAAAGTGTCGTAATCGAACCCTAAAATCACGTAGGCATAATAAGCCATAATATTGGTAAGATTGTCACGGTTGGAGGTTTCGTTAAAGTCAAGGGGCTGAAATTCGACATACCGGCAGTGAAAATCGTTGTCTTTAATATTCAGCACTGTTGTTTCGTAACTTGAATTAAAAACCGGCCGGGTCATTTGCACCTGGATACTTCCTTTGAATTCGTCGGCCGAAATCTGTTCGTCCAGCCGGATAAGGATATTGCATTTGATTCGTTCGTCGTACGTATAATTATGGTCGGTCCATTTACGGTTGTTCATAAACTCGTACAAATCCGACTGCATTGTGCGAAAAAGGTTCTGGTTTGCCCCTTTGATTTTTGTTGACGAAACCGTAACATTACACCTCAATTCCTGTGAGAACAAAGGTGTTGTGAAAAATGAAAACAACAGGATTAAAACCGATAATTTCCTCATAATCTTTCGAAATAGAAACATAAAAATAGTAAAAAACAGTCGAAAGAACACTGGGCTATTCCAACATTGAGATAATCTTTTCAACAATATCGGCCGCAACTTCTCTCTTACTTTTTAACTCAAAAGTTTGTTGATTATTGTTTTTATCGATGATGGTAATTTTATTGGTATCCACGCGAAACCCGGCCCCGGCATCGTTCAGTGAATTCAAAACGATAAAATCGAGATTTTTTTTCTGAAGTTTATGCCGGGCATTTTCCAGTTCGTCGTTGGTTTCGAGGGCAAACCCAGCTAACAATTGTTTATCCGACTTCAATTTACCTAATGCCTCCGCAATGTCGCGGGTTGGCAGCAGTTCAATATTCCACGAAGCTTTACCGCGTTTTGTTTTCTGAACTTCAGGAGAAACCGGTGTAAAATCGGCCACGGCAGCGCTCATCACAGCCCCGTCGCACGATGGAAACCAACGCATACATTCGTCATACATTTCGTCGGCTGACTCAACCGAAATGACGTGTATTGCAGAATTTTGAATGGTAAGTGAAACAGGGCCTGAAACCAGGATAACCCTCGCCCCCCGGGCGGCCAGTTCTCCGGCTATGGCATAGCCCATCTTCCCGGATGAGTAGTTCCCGATAAAACGTACGGGATCAATTTTTTCGTAAGTGGGACCTGCCGAAACCAGAAACGTTTTATTCAGCAGTTTTTTTTTTCGGCTGAAAAAGTCAACCACGGCTTCCAGTATATTTTCAGGTTCTTCCATCCGGCCTTTTCCTTCGAGACCACTGGCAAGATGGCCAGTTTGCGGTTCAATAATGCTGTTCCCGAATTCTTTCAGAATAGTCAGGTTTCGTTGTGTGGAAGGATGGGCAAACATATCGAGGTCCATGGCCGGGGCGATAAAAACCGGGCATTTGGCCGAAAGATAGGTGGTTATCAACATATTATCAGCAATCCCGTGGGCCATTTTTCCAAGCGACGATGCAGTGGCCGGAGCGACCAGCATGGCATCGGCCCACAGGCCCAAATCGACATGGCTGTGCCACGTTCCGTCACCGGCGCCAAAGAATTCGCTGATAACCGGTTTCCCTGATAACGCTGACAGGGTAACCGGCGTAATGAACTCCTTCCCGGCCGGGGTGATGACAACCTGAACTTCGGCACCTTCCCTGACCAGTAACCGTAAAAGTATAGCTGCCTTGTAAGCAGCTATACTTCCGGTAATGCCCAAAATTATTTTTTTTCCTTCAAGCCTCATGGGCCGGATTGTTAAATACCTTTTTTATTGTCCCGTGCCGGATTCCGGTGGTAAATCTCGCCTTCCTTCAACTCTTCGAAGGCAATTAATGTAGGTTTTGGCAATCTTTCGTAAAATTTCGAAATTTCAATTTGTTCCCTGTTTTCAAAAATTTCCTCCAGATTATCGGTGTACGATGCAAATTCCTGCAGTTTTTGGTTCAACTCTTCTTTCAGTTCCGAAGAAATCTGATTAGCCCGTTTGGCCAGAATCATTACGGTTTCGTAGATATTACCCGTTTCCTGGGTTAACACCTCCAAATCGCGCGAAATGGTTGATGGTGCAGCTTTTGTTTTTTTATAATCCATTTTTCAATACGTATTTGATTGTTCTTCTTTGTAATTCAACAATTTGGCTGTTGTTTCGTAAAATTTGTCCACTTCTTTTTTATACTGACTTTCGGGATACTCATCCACGAAAGTAAAGTATTCGTCAAGGGCCTGGGTGAGCCGTTCTTCCTTCTTGTCGTCGATGCTTTTTACAGCCAGCAGATACTTCGATTTCAACAACATGTACATTAATTCCTCGCGGTATTTGCTGTCGGGATGATCTTTCAGACTATTTGTAAGAG
Source organism: uncultured Maribellus sp. (assembly GCA_964533365.1). GTDB lineage: Bacteria > Bacteroidota > Bacteroidia > Bacteroidales > Prolixibacteraceae > Draconibacterium. Next base: position 7,793 of record CAZHKI010000158.1, read on the forward strand.
CGACCACAGCAGCTTTGTAACTTTGAAAATCGAAATACAGCTTGGCGGTCAGGTATGATTTATAAACCAGCTTATCCCTGAGTTCCTCAATGAGGCGGTTGGCTTCTTCCACCTTCTCGTTGAACGGGTATAAATTAATATACAACTGAAGTGCATCGATGGCTTCCTGTGTAATAGTCTGGTCGAGCCGCGGTTTTGGTGATTGCAGGTAAGAACAGTAGCCAACCATAAACTGGGCCTCTTCAACGAATTCGCTGGTGGGAAATTCCTTGATGAGCGACTTAAAATAATGGGTGGCCATCAGGTAATCCCGCTGTCCAATCATACTTTTGGCATAGTAATAATAAATTTTATCGGCGCGCGAAGTACCCCGGTAGATGTTAACCAAATCTTCAAATA
>CAZHKI010000159.1:0-8184 GCA_964533365.1 uncultured Maribellus sp.
GCTCAATTTCGTTTTCGCGGTATAAAACAGCGCCGCGGATTCCCTTGTTGTACAAATTTGCCCGTTTGTTGGAACGGGTTACAATGGTGGTGTCGAAAATTCCGTATCGTTCGTAACACGACGAGATGGTTTCAATAAGTTCGGCCCCTGAAATCCGGATTACATCGGAAAACCGTTCCAGACCGAGGTGAAAAAAACCGGAAATATTATTTTCCGTAATCAGGTCCCTGATGTGGGTTGCGTTCATTAAAATACCTGAATTTTCGGCCTGCCGTACTACTTCTTTTAATTCAAATTCCATCACAGAAAATCCACAGTTTTCGAGGATTCTGGTTTCGAGTGCCGGGCTGATGTTCAGACCCACCGGGGGAAGCTGGGCTGTATCGCCAACCAGGATCAGACGGCAGTTTTCACCTGAATACACAAATTCAAGCAAATCGTCGAGCAGCCTCCCACTTCCAAAAAGCGAACTCTCGTTTGTTTCGTTGGAAATCATCGACGCTTCGTCAACAATAAAATAGGTGTTTTTATAAAGGTTGGTATTCAAAACAAACATTCCAAAACCGTCAGCCGAAGATTTTTGCCGGTAGATTTTTTTGTGGATGGTAAAGGCCGCCATACCGGTATAGCCCGCCATTACCTTTGCCGCCCTGCCGGTTGGGGCCATCAAAACCGAACGGATTTTCAACGACAGCAAACTTTGGGTCAATACATTGATCATCGTGGTTTTTCCCGTACCGGCATATCCTTTGATTAATACAATCCGATCAGGTTCGTCTGATGTAATATATTCCGATAATCCGGCGATTAACCGCGACTGAGATGGAGTAGGGTTGTGTTGTAAATTTTGGGTCAAAATGACTTCCAGGTGATTTTTGATCATACTCCCTAAAATAACATTCTGTAAGGGAAAGTAATTTATTTTTTTTTATAAATTTGCAGACAATCGAAAATAAACTTATTAATATTATAAAAATGAGAACCATTATTCAAATTTTACTTTTCATTGTCGCGGTAGTACTGGCTTTTTTTATTTATCAAAGTATTCAGCGGCCGATTGATTTTGAAAAAGCCAGAAAAGCCCGGTATGAAGTAACCATCGAGAGGTTAAAAGATATCCGGAAAGCTCAGGAAGCCTATAAAGGGGTTTACGGAAAATATACTGGCAGTTGGGATACCCTGATCAATTTTGTTATGAATGATTCAGTGAAAAACGTTCGCAAAGTTGGTGAATTGACCGACAGTATGATTGAGGCAAAAATTTCGGAAAAGAAAGCAATTGAAATGGGATTGCTTATCCGCGATACCATCAAAGAAAATGTACGTGAATCGTTATTTGGTAAAGATTTCGATGCCAAACAGCTGAAATATGTTCCGATCCAGGATACCGTTGCTGAATTCTTTCTTGCAGCTTCGACAATTACAACCGGCTCGGGCATTGTTGTTCCGGTTTTTGAAGCCAGGGTACACAACAACATCATTTTGAAGAACCTCGATCCCCAGTTGATCATCAACCTGAACGATCAGCGCAGGACCAATGAAAAATATCCGGGGCTGAAAGTAGGTTCGCTTACCGAAGCAGCAAATAATGCCGGAAACTGGGAATAAAAATGCTTGACATTACGGCTGAAAAATCGTTCGATTTAAATCAAACTCACGATTATATATTGTCCATCCGGATTAGTCCGGATGGATTTTCTTTTTCTGTGATCCATTCCAGCGGAAATAAACTGCTGGCATTTAAAAGTACCCCAATTAAAATCAGCCACGAAAAATTCATTACACGGCGATTTACCGAATGGCTCGATACGCAAGAAATTACCGGAAAAAATTTCAGGCATACTGAAATATTGTTTTATACCGAGAAATTTGTACTGATTCCAGAAACCTGTTTTGTAAGTGAAAAATCGGCTGCCATTTTCCATCATTTGTTTGAAAACACAATTCCGTTTGCTGTTCTCGACAATCAACTGGTACTGGCAGATGCCCGGTTACTGTTCTCAGTTCCGAAGCAACTGAACCAATTTTTGCAAAGTCGTTTTGAAAATGTACCCATTTTGCACCCGCTTCAAAAGATTGCAACGATGTTTTCTCCGTCGGAGAATGAAAGCCGGGTGGTTCTTTACCTTACTCCGCAAAGCTTTTGTATGTTGCTTTTCAAAAATTCGCGGCTTGTATTCGCCAATAGTTTTGTTGTGTCCACTCCTGCTGATATTGCTTATTTTGTCGTTACGGTGCTGAATCAGGAACGATTGACAAGAGAAGAAACTGTATTATACCTGACAGGCGACAGACTTCAGGTTATCAATGCAGAATCGGTACTTCAACATCATTTCTCTTCTGTTGTATTACCGGATCTTAATCCTGATGTGTTGTTTCCTCCTGAAATCCAGGTTCGGCCCGATTACCCGCTTTTCATTTTAACTGGTGAAGTATGAGAATAGCAGGAGGTCAGTACCAGGGGCGGATTTTTAATCCGGATAAAAAGTTCTCGGCGCGGCCAACCACCGATTTGGCCAAAGAAGGTTTATTTAATATTCTTGAAAACCGGTACGATTTTTCGGGGAAAACTGCACTCGATTTGTTTTCCGGAACAGGCAGCATTGCGTATGAATTTGTAAGCCGTGGATGCAGCAAAGTCTTGTTGGTTGAGAAAGATGTCCATCATTATCATTTTATCCGCGAAGTACTCAGTACATTAAAAATTACCAACGCCCAGGTTTTCCGGACCGATGTATTCCGGTTTTTACTGCATTGCCGCGAATCCTTTGATTTTGTTTTTGCCGATCCTCCTTACGATTTTCCATTCTTTACTGAAGTGCCCGGAGCCGTTTTTAGAGCAGGGGTAATAAAAAAAGGAGGATTGTTTATTTTGGAACATCCCAAAGAATTCAACTTTTCAGAACTTTCAGGATTTCAGGAAACCAGGAAATACGGCAAGGTGAACTTTAGTTTCTTCGAAGGATAATCAGCCGCTGAAACAAATCAACCTCAACAGTTTTTAACCGGTTTCCAAGATGTGTGTTACAGTGTCAGCGGAATTTCTTCCGGGCGCTTGTGTTTCCACCGGCGGTGCGACCACAGGTAAAATTCAGGTTGTTCTTTAATCGCTTCTTCCATCCTTTTGACATATTCCAGCATAATCTCGTTGGGTTTACAGTTTTGAGGGGTCATGAATATAGGAACATAACTGATTTCGTAATATCCTCGTTTAATTTTTCGCACATGATGAAAAAAAACCGGTTGGTTGGTTTTGATGGCAATTTTTTCAGGACCGGAAAAAAACGGGGCTTCGCGGTTCAAAAAGATGGTCCAGAACTTTGAATTGGCAGGCGGCGCCTGATCGGCACCAAGCCAAAGCGCGGTTGGCTTTCCCAATTTGTTTAACCCGGCAGTTGTGCGCGCTGCTTTGTGTACGGGCACGCAAACACCGCCAAACCGGGTTCTAGACCGGAGCAAAAATTGTTCGAAAGCCTGGTTGCCACGAATAGGATCGTAAACCATAATTCCGGTGTAACGCGTTTTTCGTTGCATCAAGCTTCCCCATTCCCAGTTGTTATGGTGCATGGCCAGGACAATTAAATTTTGCTGTTCATCATAAAATTGCTCCATCTGGTCAATTCCTTTGAATATTACCCGCTTTTCAATATCCTTTTCGCTCATGCTATGCAATTTAATCACTTCGAGCGACAAATCGCAAAAGTGCCGGTAATATCGGTTGGTCAGCGTTCGAATCTCTTTTGTTGTTTTCTCAGGAAATGAGCAGGTAAGATTCTCAACTATCACTTTCCTGCGGTATTTGATACCATATCTTACCAGCAGGTAAAACAGGTCGGACAGGAAATAAATGACTGGAAAAGGGAGCCACGACACCAGGGTAAGGATGAAAACCAATAACCGGTTGATTGCCTTTTTCCAAAAGGGTTCGTAGTATCGTTTGTCTCTTAATTCCAGGTTTTTATCTGCCATACTGAAGCGTTTTTATTGTCAGTTTTGCATTGGAATATTTTCCGGTCGTTTGTTTTTCCAGCGTTTGTGTGACCAAAGATAATATTCCGGTTTTTCGGTAATGACTTCTTCCATCTTTTCGATGTATTTTTTCATAATTTTCACCTCGCTAACTTCCTGCGGATTTTCAAACAACAATTCGAAACTGGTTTGGTAATGGCCCCGGCTTATTTTTTCAGTTTTCTGAAAAAAGACAGGATGGTTAAAGCGTCGGGAAAGGGTGGCAGGCCCGGGGTAAAACATGGCTTCCTGGTCTAAGAAGCGCATCCAGAATTTGTGAAAGTAGGGAGGGGTCTGATCGCCGGCCAGCCACGACAAAACCCGTTCGTTGTTTTTTTCGGCTTTCAGCAATCTTCGTAAAACCTGGGAGTTGGGAACCAGTTCGGCTCCCTGTTTCTTGCGGATTTGATTTATAAAAGTATCAAACCGTTCGTTGTGCAGCGGTTTATAGATTCCCAGAATGGTGTGCCGTAAACCCAGGGGAAGGCAATTGCTCCATTCCCAGTTGTTGTAATGCATGGTCAGCAAAACAACGCTTCTGCCTTCTTCAAAAAAGCGGTTAATAACTTCAGGGTTCCGAATGACCATTCTCTCCCTGAAATTTTTTTCGAGCATATTGCCCATTTTAATGGTTTCGAGGGTCAAATCGCTGAAGTGCCGGAAAAATTTTTTGGTAATGATTCTTATCTCTTTTTTACTTTTCCCTGGAAATGAATTTTGCAGGTTTTTTATTACGACAGCTTTCCGGTACCTAATCAAATAATAAACAACCGGATAAAAAATGTCAGAAATAAAATAGATAAAACCAAAGGGGAGTTTGGCTACTACTTTCAAAAAAAATATGGCTGTACGCGTTAAAAAATCCGACTTCATAAAAAGTTAAAAGAGTAAACAAAGCTACCTTTTTTCATATAATTATCATCAAAAATAAGGATAACCTTTTTATCTTAGTCCAATAAAATTCGAAATCCATGAAACTACAATTTACCTTGATCTTTATTTTGTTTGCATTGACCAGTTTTAGTCAGAATACCATAATTGCCCACCGTGGCGCATCGTTTGATGCTCCCGAGAATACCGTGGCCTCGGCAAAACTGGGGTGGGAGCAGGGCGCCGATGCCGTGGAAATTGACATCTACCTTTCGAAGGACAACCGCGTGATGGTGATGCACGACAAAGACACCAAACGAACCTGTTCAGGAAAAACGAACTTGGTGATTGCTGACACTCCGTCGATTTTGCTGCGCGATTTGGATGCCGGCGTTTGGAAAGATGCCAAATTCAAAGGCGAAAAAATTCCGTTTCTGAACGAAATTGTTGATATCGTTCCTGATGGGAAAAAACTGGTGGTTGAAATTAAATGCGGAAGCGAAGTTTTGCCCCATTTGAAAAGGGTTTTTGAAAAAACCGGGAAGCTGGATCAAATGATTTTTATCGCTTTTGGCTGGGAAACCATTGTCGATACCAAAAAAGTATTCCCGAATAATAAATGTTACTGGCTGAGCTCGTCGAAACCGGCCATTAAGAAAAAAATCCCCGATGTGGTTGCAGCAGGACTCGACGGTATTAACCTCCATTTTGCGACCATCGACGAAGAGATTATGAGATTAGCCAAAGCCAGTAACCTGGAAGTCCTTTCGTGGACCGTTGATGACCCGGCAGAAGCCAAACGGTTAACCGGCCTGGGTGTTACCGGAATTACCACCAATCGCCCGGGTTGGCTGAGGGAAGAGATGCTGAAACAGTAATTGGTTATTTATTAAAAAAGGATTCCCCGTTTCCGGAGAATCCGATTTTAAATTAATTGTTTTCGGATGGCGCCTGGCTGAGGCGTTGTTTAAAATATTACTGTTTCCTGAACAAAGTTTGTTGAATCGTAATCGAAAAACCGTAGTTTTTCATATTCATTGAACTGTTTTTTCCCAGTTTGTCAAATGTGGTAAAGTCGGTCGAGTATCGAAAATCGAGGCTGGTTTTATCGCACAATTTAATTGTTGCACCCATCGCAAGGCCAGCCGAAAACCGCTTCAATTCTCCGGTAGATTCTCTTTCGTTTTTAAAGGAAAATAGATAACCCAGTTCGGGGCCGGCATACAAATCGAGAAACTTTGTTGTGTTAACCGTCAGCAAAAGCGGCATCGAAAAATAATGCAGCTTTTCATCGCTTCGATAGTAGCTTTTGGGTGCATTCAGCAGGTCAAAGTAATCGGGCGAGCCGGTATCTACGTTTGTTAAGTCCACCATTTTTTCAAAAAAATAGTTCGTTCCTTTCATCTGATACAACAACTCCGACCATAAACCAACCGGTCCAAGCAGGTTTTTCGATTGATAAAACAGTCCGGCTGAAAGCCCGTCTTTTTTTTCAAATTCCACATTCGAATTATTGTCAGCCACTTTTAAATTGGAGAAAAGTATTCCTCCTTTTATGCCAAAATCAGACTGGGCTTTTATATCCTGACCAAGAATTACAGTAAAAAACAGAAACAGAAATAAAACATTTTTGAGATGATTTTGATCCTTCATGTTTTAAGAATTTAAATTATGCTATCAAAATTACGTGAAATGATTGTTAATCAAGCTTAAGGGAGATAAACTTTTGTTAAATTAAACTTACAGGTGTTAAAGTCGTTAACAAGCATTAAAAATGAAACTGTGAATCTGCTTTTTTTGCGGGTTGCCGAACATTTCTTATTGGATAACCGATTGGAAGAAATTCCATATTTCGTCGCACGCGTTGAAATCGCGGCAGGTGTTTCCAACCATCCTGCCGGGCAGATTTTGTATGCTTCCCGGCCAGGTGTGGCCCCCGTTGATTACTTTTATGGCAGCCACTTTTACATCTGGATTTTCTGGATTACTGAAAATGGTTTTTTCAGCCTTGCAGCCATCGGTTTTGTTTTTGTCGGGGAATGAAGTGGTGGCTTCGGTTTCGGAGCAACCGTTGATTTTTCTCCAGGTATCCAGGCTTTCGTCCACGCTTTTTATTTTTCCCCGTTTTTGCCTGAAAACCGTTACATCTCCGCCATGATATGGTACCAGCGGATCGGCGGTTCCGTTGATAAACAAAACGGAAACCGGGTTTTCAGGGAATTTCTTTTCGGCCTGTACTTCGCTCAGGTTGGCGGCAATCACGGCAATTCCCCTGATTTTCCCCGAAAGTTCATAAGCCAGCCGCTGTACCATAAATCCACCGTTTGAAATTCCGCAGGCAAAAATGTTTTTTCGGTCCAGATTCATTTTTTTGTTTAAATCCTCAAAAATCTTCCCGATAAAACCCACGTCGTCGATGTTCAAATTCCGGGCAACGCCGAACGTGTCGCGGGCGCCGTCGTTCCAGCTTTTTCCGTATCCGTTCGGATAAACGGCAACAAATCCGTGTTGGTCGGCCAGTTGGTTAAACCGTCCGCGCGTACTGCGTATCAGTCCTTTGGCAGTACCTCCTCCGCCATGTAAAATCAAAACCACAGGGTAGGTGTTTTTTTGCGAAAAGTTTTCAGGGACATACAATTCGCAGGAACGTTCAAAACCATCGTGAACAAAATTTATGGTTTCTGTATTCCGCTGCGATTTTACAACCTGTGAAATCAGCACAAACAAAATAAGGAGAAGCCAGTTTTTGTCCATTTTTTGTGATGATTTTTGCAACAAACATTGTTTATGTTTTAAACTGAATTTCATTTCTTTTGTTGTTCTTTCTGATGTAAAATGAATAACTGGTCGCCCGGCAAATTACTGCTTCATTTTTACGGCGCCTATCATTCCGATCATTTCGAAAGTATTTTCTGGTATCTGAAAAAAGCAAATCCCGAATTGAAAATTGTAACTATCTCCACCTTTTCGCAGCAAGATATTTCGGCTCTTACCGAAGAAAATACAGGGAAGGCCAATTTCATAATTTGTGTGGATGATGACATGACCAAAACAAGGTAGTAACGCAGGAGGGAAGTGGGTTATTTTTTGTAAAAGTTCATTTCGTCGATGTATTCCCAGGTTTTGGGTGGGAGAAAATGGCGTACATTTTTTCCCTGCCGGATGGAATCGCGGATGAATGTGGAAGAAATTTCCATCAGCGGCGCGTCGGTAATGGTGATATTGGGATGAGGCAGGTACTGTGTTTTGTCGAAACCCGGCCGGGGATAAACCACGATACCGTAGTGGTTCAGAATGGTTTCATAA
>CAZHKI010000160.1:0-3214 GCA_964533365.1 uncultured Maribellus sp.
GAAGTCCTGCCACATCTCCTTCCTCCTGCATCGGAATGGAAGTTCCATCTCGACCTTTGGCAAAACCCATATGCCGTGGCAAGGTTGCATGGTGTCGAACCCTGGTCGGAAGCACACTGGGATGTTCTGCGTCCGCTGATGAAAATCCTGGCCGGGGCAGGACAAAAAGTGATCACGACAACCCTGAACAAACGTCCGTGGGGTGGACAAACCGAAGATGCTTTCGGCTCAATGATTGGCTGGACAAAAAAGGTTGACGGTACATGGAGCTATGATTATACAGTTTTTGACAATTGGGTGCAGTTTATGATGAATCTAGGAATTAAGAATCAAATCAATTGTTATTCAATGGTTCCCTGGGGAAATATTTTCTTTTATTTTGATGAAAAAACGGGTGAGGAAATTAAGGTTTCCGCAACGCCCGGTTCAAAGGAATATGCTGAATTGTGGGTTCCTTTCCTGAAAGATTTTGTGAAACATCTTGATGAAAAAGGATGGCGGAGCATCACCCGCATTGCCATGGATGAACGCAATCCCGGCGAAATGAAAGCTATGCTGAAAATACTCGGTGACACTGCTCCCGGAATGGGGGTTGCCCTGGCGGACAACCATAAGAGCTATAAGGAATATCCCGATCATCTCACCGATTTTTGCGTTGCTCATGGGTCAACGGTTGATCCCGAAGATAAAAGGTACCGCAGAGAGCATGACTACATTACTACCTGGTATGTCTGTTGCGCGGATAAATTTCCCAATGTGTTCACTTTTTCGGCTCCTGCTGAAGGTGCTTTTATCGGCTGGTATACCATGGGCGCTGACTTCGACGGATTTTTACGCTGGGCATACAACAGTTGGGTAAAAGAACCTTTGCTGGATTCACGTTTCCGGACCTGGCCTGCCGGAGATACCTATATCGTTTATCCCGACGGACGAAGCTCGATTCGTTTTGAGCGGTTACGTGAAGGAATTCAGGATGCTGAAAAAATCCGTATTCTTCGTGAAAAATTGCAAAACGACAAATCAAAACTGGACGAACTCAACAACATGGTCTCCCGGTTTGATATTGTTGATAATCCAGGAAATATTGAAGAAATGCTCCATGAAGGTAAAAAACTCCTGAATGAACTGTCAAAAACTATAGAATAATGCACATCCAAAATCACTAATGGTTTTGTTTTAAATTTTTTTCTCTTACAACATAACAAAAGTTTAAACGTCTGACCATCAAAAAAACATTTGCTGTAAATTTATTTAGAATTTTCAATATCAATATTATATGAGAATCAGATCCATCTCTGCGTAAGAAAAATGAAATACAGGGTTGGGCATAAAAGTAGTGAGTCAGTATCTGTATTCCATGAGCTGTCAGGTTGGAACCAGGAGTGGATTATGTTTTTCTTTATGATCAGTGTACGGTTGAATGGGATATCCGCCTCTTTGTACCGGAACACTGGATTGTTTGACACGGATCGGGAGTTTGTAGGTGAAAGGGGACCAATCGGAAAAGTTGGGGAGGAAAAAAAAGCACTCCAATTTCAATTGAAGTGCTTTAAAATTTTTGGTGACTCAGCTGGGATTCGAACCATCTTTATATACTTCTGAAAATTAATATCTTATCAAACACTTAAATCAATAGGTCTCGATTTAGTCTCTACTGATAATCAAGCCATTATAACACAAATGTAACTAAATTATTTTAGAATATTACAAAAATATAAACGTCTGACTGGTGTAATTTTTGCAACTACTACAGGATTAATTTTAAAATTGATGGGTGATGATGTCTTAGTTTATGTACATTTAAAAATTACGATAAAACAGAGATAAACAAATTACATCTTAAATATTCTTTGGATAAATAGAAAGATTTTAAAAGCAAAATGAAGATTATTTGCTATATATTCGGCAAAAAATAATTTTGTGTAATAATATAAACTAGTTGGAATACTTCAAGATAAATGATGATGACCAAATAATTAGTCAGTTAAAGTCTGGAAATATATTGGTTTTTAATCAAATTTTTGAGACTTACAGTACCAGGTTGTTTCTGTTTGCAAAGGGGTATCTGAAATCGGTTGAAGATTCTGAAGAACTGGTGCAAGAGGTATTTACTACTATTTGGGAGAAACGGGATCAATTAAAAAGTGGCTTTTCTTTTAAATCATACATTTTTACTATAGCTTTCAATATCATAAAAAAGCATTTCAGGCAGAAGGCTCAGTTCAGAAAATTTGTAGATGAAGAAATAATTAACGAAATAACCAGTGAAACATCCCAGCAAATTGATTATAATTCATTGAAAAACTATATTTTTCATTTAGCTGAGTCCCTTCCTGAAAAACGTCGTAACGTTTTTATTAAAAGCAGGTTCGAAGGGTTTTCCAATAAAGAAATTGCTGAAGAACTGGGCCTTACCAAAAAAACCGTCGAAAATCATTTGAACCTTGCTTTAAAAGAAATCAGAGATAAAATGGAAAAAGGAAAACTACCTGTCATTCTGTTCTATTTTATGTTTTTAGAATAATCTGAAAAAAAATCTACTATTTTTTCAGATTTGCTTGGGTGCAAATCTATTCTTAAGGATATTACTTAAAAACAAGCAATAATTAATGGAAAAGGAAGATATATCCAATCTGGAGGCATATTTTCAAAATGAAAATTCGAATAGTGACTGGATTGAAAAACTATTTGAAGAAGAAAAAAACGAACCGGAATTAAAACAGACACTAAATCATAAATGGACTGAGATTTTAAACAGTTCAATTTCAAAAGTTGATCTAACCCATATCCTTTATAAAATACACTATAATATCAACTCAAAAGTTAAGCTACAGCATATCTCCAAAACGAGACAATTGTATAACCAATTTTCAAGAATTGCAGCCATTTTTATTTTGCCCCTACTTGCATTAAGTATTTATTTAATGTTGAATTTGTATAGTGAACCGACACAATTTTCTGAAATTGTAGCCCCAAAAGGAGAAAAGGCTCAATTCATTTTACCCGATGGTTCATCAGGTTACCTTAACTCGGGTTCAACACTTCGATATGCTGTTTCTTTTCACAAAAACAGATTAGTCGAATTGAAAGGAGAAGGTTTTTTCGATATCGTTCACGATAAAAAAGCCTTCATTGTACAAGCACAAAAGGTGAAAATTAAAGTTCATGGAACACGGTTTAATGTATGTGCTTATGATGAAGATCCTGATGTAAT
>CAZHKI010000160.1:3224-5350 GCA_964533365.1 uncultured Maribellus sp.
ATTACCACGCTTGAAGAGGGAAGTGTGTCGGTATTCGGCGATGTGGATGGAAAAGGCCTGCAAATTCACCCCGGAGAGCAAGCGGTTTTTAACAAATCAAACAATCAATTTAAAAAGGATAAAGTAGATATCGGATTATTTGTATCATGGAAAGAAAACATGCTCAAATTTCAAAATATCCCTTTTGCCGATGTTGTAAAAAAGATGGAACGGTGGTATGATGTAAAGATAATTTTGGATGACAATTTGAAATATTCACAACATTACACGATGACCATAAAAACAGAAAGCCTCAGAGAGATGCTTGACCTCATGATTGTTACCACTCCCATGAAATATGAAATAAAAGAAGATATTGTTTATATTAAATTAAAAAATGAAATGCCTATGAATTAAATTCATTTAAAAACAAAAGGAGGAAAGTGTTCCTGCACCCTCCTCCTGTAGTTCGTGTTCCTGCACGAACCTGAGAAAATTTACCCCGAAAGGGAAAATAATCACATAACATTACAAACTTATGAAAAAAAAATTAATGTATTACCCGTGCAGGCGGGATAGAAACCTGCATAAATTATTTCGAATTATGAAACTAACGGCAATAATAATCCTGGTAACCCTGATACAGGTAAGTGCCTCGGTTTATTCACAAACCAAACTTCTGAACCTGAACGTAAATAACATTTCCATTGAGTCTGCAATAAAAGAAATCGAAAATCAGAGTGAATTCTTTTTTCTTTATAACAACAAACAAATTGACGTGTCTCAAAAAATTAATGTCAATGTCGCCAATAAAACTATTCAAGACGTTTTAGCAAAAATGTTTAAAGAAACCGGAATTCATTACCTGATAAAAGACAAACAGATTGTTTTATACGACGGGAATTTGAATTCAGTTATTGATGCTATTGGGAAAAGTCAGATTGTTCAGCAGCAACAACAACAAAGAATTATCTCCGGCAAAGTAACCGATTCGTCAGGAATCCCGCTACCCGGTGTAACCGTTGTGGTAAAAGGCACCACACAGGGCACGGTTACCAATGCAGACGGGGGATATTCTATGGCAAATGTTACTTCTGATGCTACATTGGTATTTTCGTTCGTGGGAATGAAAACACAGGAAATTGTTGTAGCAGGCAAGACTAACATTAATATAGTAATGAAAGAAGAAGCCATTGGAATAGAAGAGGTGGTTGCTATCGGGTATGGTACTGCAAAAAGACGAGATTTAATTGGTTCTGTAGCCTCTGTAAAAGGAGAAGATTTGATACAAACACCAACATCTTCATTTACTGATGTATTACAAGGGCGTGCTGCCGGTGTGCAGGTTTCAACTACCAGTGGTTCTCCTGGGGCCGCAGTTAATATTAAAATCAGAGGGTATCATTCAATTAATTCTGGGAGCAATCCTTTATGGGTAATCGACGGAATGCCAGTTTTTGGTAATGGTGAAGTCGGGTTGAATGATGGGACTTCTGCCGGTCAGAATATTATGGCAACAATGAATCCTAACGATATAGAATCAATAGAGATTTTAAAAGATGCAGCAGCTACAGCCATCTATGGATCCAGAGGGTCCAATGGAGTAATAATCGTTACAACCAAATCAGGAAAAGCCAATGAAAAAGGATCTATACAAGTTGATTATTCAACGGGTATTTCTCATTTGGCAAAATCAATCGAATCATTCAATTTTGTAAATACAAAAGAATGGTTTGAAATAGCAGACATGAGTTTGGCACATACAAATGTGCCAAATCGAACTTTTGATGTTGATTATGCTCTCCCAGCATCACGTTTCCCAACGAGACTAACCCGGGAAGAAGCGGAAGCAACCAATACCAACTGGTTCGATTATGTTTTAAGAACAGGATCATATCAGGATGTGAATGTTGCGTTTAAACAGGGATTTCAAAAGGGGTCTATTTATTCATCTATTTCTTACAGAAATGATAAAAGTGTAAGCGTTGGTAATGATATGGACCGTCTTTCATCCCGTATCAATGCCAGCTTTTCACCAGTTGAAAATCTGGAATGGACAACCCGGTTGAATTTTTCTTATACAAATAATTATCGTGTGAAATCTGAAAGCCACCGAACTTTGGGTGAGAGCGATGGGACTATTGGAG
>CAZHKI010000160.1:5360-6759 GCA_964533365.1 uncultured Maribellus sp.
CTTTGGTGAAGTTACCCGAAGTGGTTTGCCCTGGCTTCCTGTTTATGATGAGAACGATCCTACTGGTTATTGGAATCCTGGTGCCGGGAATTTTGCTTTGGCTAGCGATAGAAAATATATTTTAGATCAGAAAAAGAATTACAGGGGACTTGGAGGTTCAAACCTCGAATATCATTTGCCTTGGGTAGAAGGTTTGTCAATCCGTACAGGGGCTGATTACGATATTATTCAGGATAATTCAGATATTTGGTCTTCTTCTTTAATTTCAAATGATGGGGTTTCTTATGCAAGAGCAAGCCGATATACTTATATTTCGTATAACTATAATGCCTATCTGAAATTTAACCGATCTTTTGGAGAGCAACATAATATTTCTGCCGTGTTGGGTTCTGAATCACAAAAAAGTAAAGTGAATATATCGGATATGCAGGGAAGAAACTTGGTCGGTTCAAATGAGGAAATGGGGTCTTCGTCGCCTGCAAATATGTCCAGCATGATTTCATATACAGGAAATGAGCGATATCTGCGTTCGTATTTTATACGAGCTGATTACAAGTTTATGGATAAATATATCATAGGTCTTAGCGCCAGACGTGACGGTTCTTCTGTTTTTGATGCCGATTTTCGTTGGGGCAATTTCTATGCTTTATCGGCTGGTTGGATTATTTCGGATGAGAAATTCTTTTCCGGTTTGAAAAATACATTTTCATTATTAAAATTGAGAGGCAGTTTTGGACAAACAGGGAATGAGGCTATTCCTAACGATAAAAACCTGATTGCCATTAATTATAATTCCGATCTTCGATATGGAATAAATTCATACAGCCCGGCTGGAGTTTCCTATTCTGTCGGGAACAAGTCAATTACCTGGGAAACTACAGATAGTTATGATGGAGGTATCGATTTTGGATTATTTGAGAATAAAATTTCAGGATCCCTTGCATATTATATGCAAAACGTATCAGGACTTTTATTGGCAGTTAGTACCCCTCCGTCTGCCGCCATCGGATCGATATATGGAAATGTTGGCCGAATAAAAAACTGGGGGTATGAGTTTAATGTTTCTTCAGTAAATATTCAAGAAAAGAATTTCAGTTGGTCAACCGATTTTAACATCTCCTACAACGAGAATAAAATCATGGAACTTACACCAGACATGGAAGCAGCAAAAGGTAGTACTAAGTTTGTCGGAGGTCGTTTGGGGCTGTGGCAGAAGTGCGATTATGCAGGAATTGATCCTGAAAGAGGTGTTCACATGATTTGGGAATATGATCGTGAAACCTATGAATCAACCGGGAAATATGTTCGTACTGGCCGAAAGATCCCATATACCTATACAAATTCACGATTGTCTCATAACCAACTTGTACATGCAGATAAATCTATAATCCCAACTTTT
>CAZHKI010000160.1:6769-8174 GCA_964533365.1 uncultured Maribellus sp.
CATGGTGGATTTAGCAATACATTTAAATATAAGGGATTCGAATTAAATGCATTCTTTACCTTCTCTGGAGGAAATTATATGTTTAACTACAGCGAAAAAGAATGGACATGTGCTGGAATTGGGAATAAAATATGGAAAAAGGATATGTTAACTCAATCATGGAAGCCTGAATGGACCATGGAACAGAAGCAAAATGCAAAATATCCGTTGATTGTATATGACAGTGGAAGCCCATATTATACAAAATGGGAAGCAAATGCCATCGATCCAAATACCGGACTTACAGGATATTGGACAAATCCGGACATTAATAACCCTGTTAACCCTACTGCATCTGAAACCTACGACCCCGCTAACAAGGGAACTGCAGATGATGAACGGGGATTGACCAAATACCTGGAAAAAGCAGATTACCTGCGTTTAAAAACGTTGAGCTTAGGTTATAACCTGCCTCGCAATTTTGCGAATAAAATTGGATTACAATCCGGGAAAATTTATGTCTCAGGAACCAATATATGGACATTGACCGGTTATTCCGGATTTGACCCTGAAACAGATGACGATTCAGAATTCCTGCCTTCCGTTAAGATGTTTAGTATAGGTGCTAACCTTACTTTTTAATTTTAAAATATAATGATTATGAAAAATATATTCGATATAAAGTTTAGGAGAAAATACATTTATTCTCAAATCTTGTTATTGATTCTACTTGGACTGTGTTCCTGTAATGAAGACTTTTTCGAAAGGGTCTCAACCCCAACTCTGAAATATAAAAGCTTAAATGAAGCCGAAATGGGAATATTTGCACCTTATCAGAAATTTGTACAGGGGAGTGACAGATCTCCATACTGGATGATTGGGTTCATGCACTTTGGGATGTCTGATATTGTTAGAGAAATAGGACAAAACGGCTATAATGACGTTTATTCTCGTAGTACCTCCAACCAGTCTTCTGCGGTTTACAATTTATTTAGCCCCTCTTTTCAGATTATTTCAGGCTGTAATTATATGATAGAATTTTTGGAAAGCAACCCTTTTGGTGATATTAGCGAGTCTGATAAAATTAATAACCAAAACAGGTTAATCGGGGAAGCGTATTTTATGAGGGCACACTCTTACTTACAATTGGTTTCCATCTTTTGCCCGGCGTATGATCCAAACGGATCGAATGATTCTAAACTTCTTCCTTTGCGGACTAAATTCGCCTCATCGATGGAAATTGCTTTGGATGTCGAGCCGGTTGAAACAGGTGAAATTTACAATCAGATTGTTTCTGATTTAATAAAAGCAGAAGAATTATTGCCTAAAAAATACATTGCAGGCATGGACGAATCATACCAATATGGACGGGCGACCAAACATGCCGCTATGTCGGTCTTGGCAAAAGTTTATATGTTGATGGGCA
>CAZHKI010000161.1:0-8167 GCA_964533365.1 uncultured Maribellus sp.
TGTCCTGATTCGGCAAGTAGCTTCGCGGTTGACGTGTATGATTCGGACAAGGCTCCCACCGAACGGTTGATGGATTCGTTTGCTTTGTTGTTGATTTCAGAGAAAGCACTCATCGACTCCGACGCAACACTCATATTTTTTACATACATATCGGTAGCCAGAGTAGCTGCCGATATATCGCTGATGCCTCTTGCCGTATTACTTAATTCATTAAGACCTTTCCCTACTTTATCAAGCAGTTCGGGGGTAAGCTCTGCACTACTAAACAATTCGTTTAGTCCCTTTTTATTTCTGGGTTCAAGTTCTTCCATGTCCATCAATTCGTAATCTTCTCTCAGTTCTGGATAAACTTTGCTCCATTCCGGTATTTCGATAGGAGGCTCGAATGCTGACAGAAAGAAAATAAATGCTTCGGTAAGTAATCCGATGGCAAGTAAGAGGCCTGCGTAATTCCAGTGCTGAAGTTTAAACAAAGCTCCAACCATTACAATTGCTGCCCCCCAGCCATAAACATAACCCATGAATGCTTTCCAACGCTTCGTTTTAAAAATTTCTCCCAGATTCATGCTTTTGATTTTGATTGTTGTTTTTAATTGAATTCATCGCCAAAAGTTGAACGGACGCAGCGAAATCCGATAAACGATTTGGTTGTGTCCTGATATTCAAAGCTTCTGGTAGAAACCTGAACAAATTGTGCTATGTCTTTCCACGAGCCGCCCCGGATTACCTTCCGTTTCATTACGGGAGGATCGTCGGGCCTGGCGTTATATGTAAACGAGGGGTTCAAATCGCTGAAATAGTGATAGCCGGCCTCATCATAAGCGGTTTCGGTCCATTCAGCCACATTCCCCGACATGTCGTACAATCCATATTCATTAGGTTCATAACTGCCTACTTTCATAGTGGAAATACCGCCATCTTCCACATAGTTTCCTCGGAGCGGTTTAAAGTTAGCTAAAAACACACCTTCGTCGTCGCGGGTATAATAGCCGCCCCACGGGTACATGGAAAAATTCTTCCCACCTCGGGCAGCATATTCCCATTCCACTTCCGAAGGTAACCGGTAAGCATGAAGATCGGGTTCTCCTTTCGACGACAAATAGTCGGATTGAATCTTGGTCCTCCAGTTGCAAAAAGCTCTTGCCTGATTCCAGGTAACACCAACTACAGGATAATCATCGAACCCGGGATGCCAAAAATAGCGGGTTGCCCATGGTTCATTATAGGAATAGGTAAAATCCCTGATCCAGCTTAAGGTATCGGGATATACATGGACTTTGTCGTTGAGGATGAATGATGATCGGTTCTCAATGGGTACCAATTCACCCCGGGCGTTGTAAACATTCCCTTCATATCGTTGGGTTTCGAAGTTGTAGCTGTTGGAACGTTTGGCTGCCTGCTGGAGGTCAATCCACCAAAATTCGTAAATCAGTTTACGTGTGTCAATTTCCTTTTTACCAAAAAATCGTTCATTTTCAGGGTAATACATATCTTGCATCGCCATTTGTACATCCGGATCGTTCCAGTCTATTTTTTCACGCCAGTTAATGGTGGGAGGATCGATGGGATTTCCTTTCCGGTCTTCGGTATTCAGAAATTCAGGGAACTGATCGCCCAGCATCTTCCGGGCAATTGAATCTCTTACCCATCCGACAAACTGGCGATATTCGTTGTTGGTAATTTCGGTATCGTCCATCCAGAAGGCTTCCTGGGAAACGGTTTTGGTAGGAACACCGGAAAAACTCGCATCCTGATCGCTGGGGCCAATGTTAAAACTTCCCCTTCGGACATAAACCATTCCATAGGGTTGCGATTCACTCCATTTGCCCCTGTCTTGTACTCCTACCAATTCCCCATTTCCCGATTTCATACATCCGAAAAGTGAGGTAATACCCAGAAGTACAGTTCCAAATAAAAGTATTTTTCTCATAGCACAACAAAAATATGGCTTTTCTTATAAAAATCTTACACTTTTGTATTTTTGACTTCTGTTTTTTTCCAGATCAACAGAATATGTCACAAAAATCTCGTGGGAAGCAAATCCATACCGGGCAACAGCCGAGGTAACCAAATCGAACGAGTATCCCACTTTTAACCCGTTCACCATTTCAAGCCCCAGTAACAAGGCTACGGCATCGTTTACACGATAAGATAACCCTCCCCAAAATTTATCATCAAAAACCACATTTGAGTTTATATCCAACTGCCAGCCGGCCAGGTCGGTTTTAAACAGAAATGATGGACGTAATTCAAATAACGGATCGGATAATTTTATATTGTACCCTCCCATTAAATAATAATGTCTTGCAAGATAGGCACTTGCAAGGTCGGCATATTTAATGGCTGCCTGATTGATATGAGAAACCGACGCTCCAAGATAATAATGTGTGGACGACAGATACAAACCCAGACCAACATCGAAGGCCATTTGACTGGATTCACCTTGTGGAATTAAATTGTCTCCTGTCCCTCCTGACGATCCATTCAGCACATCGTCGGTCGATTCCCATTCTCCGGTTTCAAATGCTTTGCTGTATAAACCCATCGAAAGTCCAACTCCCAAATCACCTAATCCTATCGATGTTTTATACGCATAGGCAGCGTTTATAATTGTATTTTCTTCAAATCCCAATTGATCTTTTACAAAATTTAATCCTACTCCACCTGTTGAGCCAAATGCCTTAACAGCAGCATCCAAGCTAAAAACCAATGTTTTCGGGGCACCCTCATATCCTTCCCACTGGTAACGGTTCAAAATCAAACCACTTAATGCATTTTCTGCGCCTGCATAACCCGGGTTGACCCCCAATTTATAAAACATATTGTTCGTGTATTGTGGATCTTGCTGACTATAAGACGCAAATTCAAAAAATAATATTGTAAAGAAAAAAATAAAAAATTTTTTCATACTCCTCATCAAGCAGCGAAATAGCCTTTTCAAACCAGTTTAAAGAAATAAAAAAAAGTTATTCGTTACAAACATTTTACCATTTGGTATGCAAAGAACGTTAACAATTTTGGATTATTTTGATAATTCATCTGTTTTTTGAACATATTTCAGCCATAATCCCGGGATTTCGTTGTTTGAAGCCTGCTGATATTCCTTTTCTGTGCAGGCCAGAATTACTCTATCGCCTTTTACCGATTCAATTTCCATCCACCAGCGCAGGGTTTCTTTGCTGAAGTAAAAAACCAGAGGTTGATCGACATCCCTGATTTCAACCTTATAAGTTAAAAAATCACCTGTTACACCTGGCTTTTCATCCGTCCGGTTTGTTATCCCTTCTAAAAAATACCAGATGATTTGTGCTGAAAGTTTGATGGTTACGCCATTCGTATCATTGTCGGGATTTACGTTGAACAACCCAAATACTTTCAATTTATTACTGTTCCCGGCGTATTTTGCCAGTTGACAAGCTTCTTCGCCCCGTAACCCGTTTGGATTAACAACTGAACATCCTGGGGCATCGGAGTATTTTAACGCGCCAATATCAAATGAAAGCACATGGGTATTTCGTAATACAGGCTCCGAGTTTGAAAACTGATCGCGTAAAACCCCCATTCTCATATGAATACCCAATGCCTTGATTTTAGACAACTGTTCGGGTGCCACAAAATAACTCTGATAGCCTAACAGGTTGAATTGAAAAATTCCGGGTTGGGTTTGAAATAACTTTGACAAATAGGAAGTCGAATAATTCTTATCTTTTTTTATATCGAAGAAGGCATCGACACACGATAAAGTGAAAAAAGGCTGATTTTTAAATGCATCGCAAATGCCCAGGGTTAAATCCTGACTGCCGCCAATAACAAGAACAACAATGTTCAGTTCATTAAAATATTCAACCACATCACGGATGGCAAGGTACACCCCCCGAAGGTTGTTTGTTTCTTTCAGGTTTCCAAAATCAACAATATTAATTCCCGATTCCGGTGGAACCAGCCGGTAGAGTTCTTCCCTGATCTTGTCGGGTGATTGGGCTGAAGCGACATTACAGTTCCCGTTATCATACGGAACGCCAAAAATTGCAACCTCGGTTTTGTCCTTCTTTGAAGAAATCTGCTTAATGGTTGTTTTTTCAATCAACTGCCCCAATGAATTCTTCCAGGGAAAGTTTTCATCCCCTGAAAACCTTGTAAAATCAACAGGTTCAAAGTAATGTCTTACGTCCATGGTTTAGTTCGATTAAAAAATTATGAATTCACCTGTACCTGTTACGATTTCTTTTTTGAACGTTTGGTTTTTGGTTCCGGTGCATTGTTAATAATCGTTAAGCATTCTTCCAAAGATAATTCTTCTGCTGATATTTTTTTAGGAATCTTGTAATTATTCTTTTGATAAGAAATATAAGGTCCCCATCTTCCGTTCAGGATTTTCAGGTCGGGTTCCTGCTCAAAAACCTTAACAACTGCATTTTTGTCTTTATCCCGCTTGGCCTCAATCAGTTCGACAGCCCGATCAAATTCAACCAAATAGGGATCATCGTTTTTGCCCAGCGAAACAAATTTGTTGTCATGCCGGATGTAAGGACCAAAGCGGCCAATGGCCACGGTTACTTTTTTATGTTCGTATTCGCCCAAATCACGGGGCAGTTTAAACAATTCTAGAGCTTCTTCCAGCGTAATGGTTTCGAGGTGCTGCCCAGAGCGCAAACTGGCAAACTGCGGTTTTTCGCCTTCGCCGTCGTTAGCTGCCTCGCCCAGTTGGGCCAGCGGTCCAAACCGGCCGATTTTAACTGAAACGACTTTCCCGGTTTTCGGATCGACACCTAATGTCCTTTCACCTTTCGAACGCTCGGAGTGTTTAATGGCTTTATCCACCTTCGCATGAAATGGCTTGTAAAACTTGTCAATCATATTGTTCCAAACCATTTTACCTTCAGCAATTTCGTCGAATTCCATTTCAACACTGGCGGTAAAATTATAATCCATAATTTCATTAAAGTTCTCCATCAGGAAATCGGTTACCACCATCCCGATATCGGTAGGGAAAAGCTTTGATTTTTCAGCTCCTGTAATTTCGGTTTTGTTTTGTTCGGTAATTTTTCCTTTTTTCAGCGTGATGACATCGAAACTTCGTTCCACTCCCGGCCGATCTTCCTTTACCACGTAATTCCGGTTTTGGATGGTGGTGATGGTGGGGGCATAGGTCGAAGGCCTTCCAATCCCAAGTTCTTCAAGCTGTTTCACCAGCGATGCTTCGGTGTAGCGGGGTGGCCGCTGTGTAAACCGCTGGGTGGCAACCACCGAGTTCATTTGCAATTTATCGTTGGCTTTTACCGGTGGGATGATGGCTTGCCCGTTCCCGTTCACTGAACTGTCGTCATCAGTCGATTCGGCATATACTTTCAGAAAACCATCAAAAATTAACACTTCGCCGTTGGCAATAAAACTTTCTTTGTCGTTCGAAATGGAAATGGTGACGGTAGTTCTTTCCAGTTCAGCGTCGGCCATTTGCGAGGCCATGGTCCGTTTCCAGATCAATTCGTACAACCGCTTTTCCTGTGCTGTGCCATCAACCGATTCCTGGTCCATGTAGGTGGGCCGAATGGCTTCGTGGGCTTCCTGTGCTCCTTTTGAGCTGGTTTTATAATGCCTGATTTTCACGTAATTCTCTCCGTGCAAATCAATAATTTTTTGTTTGGCGGTATTGATGGCCAGGCTGGAGAGATTCACCGAGTCGGTACGCATATAGGTAATTTTCCCGTTTTCGTATAACCGCTGGGCCACAGCCATGGTTTGCGACACTGAAAATCCCAGTTTCCGGCTGGCTTCCTGCTGAAGCGTTGATGTGGTAAATGGTTTGGCCGGCGAACGTTTCCCGGGTTTTTTTACCACGTCGCTAACAGTAAATCCGGCCGTTTTACATTTTTCCAGAAAAGCTACTGCTTCTTCTTTCGTGTCGAAACGTTTGGAAAGCTCGGCTTTTAGTTCAGAACTATTTCCATCTCTGTCGGGTACAAGAAAATAACCGTTGACCCGGAATGAAGATTCCGTTTCAAAACCGATGATTTCACGTTCCCTCTCCACAATAAGCCGAACGGCAACCGACTGTACCCGGCCTGCCGATAAAGAAGGTTTCACCTTTTTCCACAGCACCGGCGATACTTCAAAACCAACAATCCGGTCGAGAACCCGGCGGGCCTGCTGGGCATTCACCAGGTTTTCATCTATCGAACGGGGATTTTTCACAGCGTGTAAAATCGCATCTTTGGTAATTTCGTGAAAAACAATCCTTTTCGTATTCTCCGGCTTCAGTTTCAATACTTCTTTTAAATGCCAGGCAATCGCTTCTCCCTCTCGGTCTTCATCGGAGGCCAGCCAAACAACCTGTGCTTCGGTTGCCATTTTTTTTAATTCGGCAACAATTTTCTTCTTGTCGGGGGTTACTATGTATTTGGGTTGATACTGTTTTTCAATATCAATCCCAAAATCTTTCTTTTCCAAATCGCGCACATGCCCCATGCTCGAAGTAACCAAAAATCCTTTTCCAAGAAACTTTTCTATCGTTTTGGCTTTTGCCGGAGACTCAACAATGACAAGGTTTTCGTACATACGTTTTCTAATCCTTTTCTGAAAATTTTTGCAAATTAAAGAAAATCAATTGCTAAGTTCAAAATTTATCCATCAAATTTTTCAAATCTATATGATTGATAATGATGAATTTATTTTTATCCCATCAAAATAAGGAGACAACCTGGCCCGTTTAATGAATTGCTGCGTAGGCAGAATCGTATATATTTGCTATTGAAAAAAAGCCTGGAAAAGTATGTTAAAAAAAGAAAATAATTTTACAAAATATATTGTTGGTTTTTGGACACTTGTAGTTCTCGTTATTGCTGGCGGAGTTTTGTTTTTCTACCTGATGGCCAATGGAAAGCTGGGTTTTATGCCCAGTTTCGAGGAACTTGAAAATCCTAAAAACATCCTGGCCTCTGAAATTTATTCTGCCGACGGTAAAATTCTGGATAAATTATTTATTCGCGAAAACCGTTCGTATGTTGATTACCATAACCTTCCCCCAGGATTAATTGATGCATTGATTGCCACAGAAGACGTACGGTTTTACCGGCATTCCGGAATTGACATCCGAGGTTTAATGCGGGTAGCAAAAGGAATTATTACCGGCGATTCCAGTTCGGGCGGCGGAAGTACCCTCAGCCAACAATTGGCCAAAATGCTCTTCCCCCGCGAGAATTTTGAAAATAAAATTCAACTGGCACTCCGGAAATTCAAGGAATGGGTGATTGCTGTGAAGCTGGAACGCAGCTATACCAAAGAAGAAATCATTTTAATGTACCTGAACAAATACGACTATTTAAACAACGCTGTTGGAATTAAATCAGCCGCTCAGGTCTATTTCAGTATTCCACCCGACTCGCTTCAGTTGCACCAATCGGCCATGCTGGTGGGGATGGCCAAAAACTCATCGCTGTATAATCCGGTGCGCCGCCCCGAGTTGGTTTTACAGCGCCGGAACGTGGTTCTAAATCAGATGGCCAAATACGGATACATCACAAAAGCTATGAGGGATTCGGTTAAACAACTCCCGCTGGATTTGGATTACAGCAAAGTAGATTACAAAAGCGGCCTGGCCCCCTATTTCAGGGAATACCTGCGCCTAACCATGACTGCCCCTAAACCCGAACGAAAAAATTATGCTTCGTGGCAGGAACAAAAATATATTGAAGACATAAATGAGTGGGAAAACAACCCGCTTTTTGGTTGGTGCAACAAAAATGTAAAATCGAACGGCGAGAACTACAACATTTATACCGACGGACTGCGAATTTACTCAACCATCGATTCGCGGATGCAAAAGTATGCGGTAGAAGCGGTTGAACAACACCTGAGGTACGACCTTCAACCCGAATTCGACGGAGGAATGAAAAACCTGAAAAACCCCCCGTTTTCAAACAACATGAGTGCCGAAGAAGTGGAATCCCTGCTCGACCGTTCCATTCGTCAAAGCGAACGGTACTGGGTTCTGCGTGAACAAGGCCTGAACTTCAGCGAAATCAAACAAAATTTTAAAGAACCGGTTGAAATGACCATCTTTTCGTGGAAAGGAGAAATTGATACCCTTATGTCGCCCATCGATTCCATCAAATGGTACCTGCGCTATTTCCGCTCGTCGTTTATGGCCATGGAAACCGAAACCGGAAAG